>CAZNZH010000174.1:0-9293 GCA_964577445.1 uncultured Myxococcales bacterium | reverse complement strand
CCAAGGTCACCCGCGACATGCAGGCCGAGTGGGGCCGCACCATCCAGGGCTACCTCGCCGACCGCCCCCAGCTCTCCTTGGCGCTCCTGCTGGTCGACATGCGCCGCGACCCGGCCGCCGAAGAGCGCGAGCTGTTGGACTGGTTCCGCGAGCGCGAGCGAAGCTGCTTGATAGTGGCTACCAAGGCCGATAAGTTCCCGGCGTCTCGCTGGCCGGGTCGGCGGCGCGACATCGCCCGCTCTTTAGATGTTCCAACGGAAGACGTGGTGCCCTTCTCGGCGCTGTCCCGCGAGGGCCGCGACCTCGTCTGGGGCACGATCCTGGCGCAGCTCGCCGATGACGCGAAGCTGCTCGCCGGGGATGCGAAATAACACGCCCGGCGTTGAAATCGCCGCGGCGTGAGTGCCCGGCCGCCGTTGAACCGCGTATGAGTAGACGGGATTGCCCAGGCCTTTCGGGGGGCCGGTTGCGCATGAGCGACCGGGAGACCGCAATGGAAGACGACGCGACGTTAGAGACGATGACCGCCGAGGACCTCGAAGAGATCTTTGCGGTGGAATCGCGCTCCTTCGAGGATCCCTGGCCCGAAGAGGTGTTCCGCGCGGAGCTCCGGCACTGCTGGTCGCACTGCCACGTCCTGCGCCGCACCGAGACCTCCGAGCTGCTCGGCTACATCGTCTTTTGGAGCGTCGCCGACGAGGTGCACCTGCTCAACGTCGCCGTGAACCCCGACGAGCGCCACCATCACTATGGGCGCATGCTGGTCGACTTCATGCTCGGGTTCGCCGCCGAGAACAAGGCGCGCTTCGTCACGCTCGAGGTGCGGCGCTCCAACGTGGCGGCCATCGCGCTTTACGAGAGCGGTGGCTTCAGGCAGGTCGGCGTGCGCCCGAAGTACTACTCGAACAACGGCGAAGACGCGATCCTCATGCTCTACGACCTGGGCTCCCAGAGCGCGGTGTCGCCGCTGCCCGGGCTCGGCGCGTCGTCCGACGTGTGAGCGAGCCGACGACACCCGGCCAATCGCCGCGAGCCGAGCCGGCCGGGGGCAGGGCGCAGGCCGTACGCGGGCTGTATCCGCTGCTCTCCGAGGGCCAGGTCCCCACCGCGTGCATGGCGGCCGCGGCGCGCGTCTTCGCTGATGCGGGCTGCCGGATCGTGCAGCTCCGCCTGAAGACCGCCGCCGACAGCGAGCGGCTGCGAATCCAGCGCCAGGTCGCCACGGCCCTGAGCGGCAGCGGCGTCACCCTGGTCATCGACGACCGCGCGGACCTCGTGGCGATCCTCGCTTCGGAGGCCGGGCCCGATCTCGGGCTGGGCTTTGGGCTACACCTCGGCCAAGACGACCTGCCGCCCGCCGCCGCCCGCCGCGTGGTCGGGCCGGCGCCGCTCATCGGCTACTCCACCCACGACCTCGCCCAGGTGGCCGCCGCCGCCGCCGAGCCCGTCGACTACCTCGGCTTCGGCCCGGTCTTCGCCACCGCCAGCAAGGCCCACCCCGACCCGGTGGTCGGCCTCGACGGCCTGCGCCTCGCCGCCTCCCAGAGCGCGTGGCCCGTCGTCGCCATCGGCGGCCTCGACCTGAGAACCGCGCCGCGAGCCATCGAGGCGGGGGCGGCCGCCGTCGCCATCATCGGCGCCCTGGTCGCCGGCCTCGACCTCGCCACCGGCGCGGGCCTCGCCGCCCTGGCCAAACGCGCCGCCGACCTCCAGGATGCGCTCGCATGAGCGAGCCGTGGACCCTCCTCAAGACCCTCCAGTGGACCGCCGGCTACTTCAAAGAGAAGGGCGTCCCCCAGCCGCGCGTCGACGCCGAGGTGCTGCTGGCCCACGTCTTGGGGCTCGAGCGCATCTTGCTCTACGCCCACTTCGACCGGCCCCTGACCGACGACGAGCGTGACCGCTACCGGGACCTGGTGCGCCGCCGCGTCCAGGCCCGCGAGCCGGTGCAGTACCTCACGGGGACTCAGGAGTTCTGGTCGCTGAGCTTCCGCGTCGCGCCGGGCGTGCTGATCCCGCGCAGCGACACCGAGATCCTGGTCGAGGAGGCCCTGACCCACGCCAAGGGCCTCGAGGCCGCCGGCCGCTCGGCTCTGCGCATCGCCGAGGTCGGCACCGGCACGGGCTGCATCGCCATCGCCCTGGCCCACGAGCTGCCGGAGGCCACGGTCTGGGCCGGCGACGTCGCCGAGACGCCGCTCCGCTTGGCCGCCGAGAACGCCGAGACCCTGGGCGTCGCCGGGCGGGTCCACGTGCTGCGCGCCGACGGCCTGCTGCCGCTCTACGAGGCCGCCGGGCAGGCGCCCTTCGATCTGATCGCCTCAAATCCCCCGTATATTCCTCAGTCTTTGCACGCTTCGCTGATGCCCGAGGTCCGCGACCACGAGCCGGCCATCGCGCTGACCGCCGGCCCCGAAGGCCTCGACGTCATCGCGCCGCTCGTCTTAGCCAGCGCGCGCCCGGGCCTGCTCGCGGACGGCGGCGGCGTGTTCATCGAGGTCAGCGACGACGCGCAGGCCGCCACGGTGCGCGACCTGCTCCTAGCCGCTGGTTTCGCTGAGGTCCGAATTCGCCAGGACTACAGCGGTCTGGCCCGCGTCGTCATCGCCACCCGGGCCGACGCGGCGCACTGAGGCCATCGTCATTCGCGCCGGCCTGCGCTAGGATGGTCGCCTCGTCGCGGCCTCACCAAGGTCCAGCCGCGCTCTGCTGGACCCTCACCGCCGCGGCGGCACGCGCGGGAACTCATGGCCAAGCTCATCGTCAGGCTCCCCGACGGGCGGACCCGCGACTACGAACTCGCCGACTCCAATAGCCTCGGCCGCCACCCGAACCAGAGCCTCCAGGTCCTGGACCGCCTGGTCTCCAAAGAGCACATCGTCATCCGGCGCGGCGAATCGGGCTGGTCGCTGCAAGATCTCGGCAGCCTCAACGGCACCTACCTCAACGAGGAGCGGGTCAGCGGCACCGTCCCGCTGAAACACCGTGATCGCGTCTCGCTGGGCGCGACGAAGATGATCTTTCACAACGACCAGCAGGCGGGCACCGGGGAGCACGAGATCTCCATCGGCGACGCGCTGGAGTCGTCCATCTGTAACGCGGTCGCGCAGACCACCGCCGAGGAGTTCCTGCCCGTCGAGCAGGTCGGCGACATCGAGGCCCTGCGGCGCGACTACGAGAAGCTGCGCATCGCCGCCCGGCTTCAGCACGCGATCTCGGGCGAGATCCGCTTGGAGAAGCTGCTGCCGATGCTGCTCGACCACCTCTTCGCGCTCTTTGAGGTCGACCGCGGCGTCATCTTGCTGGCCGAGGGCGAGACCGACCGGCTGGTGCCCCGCGCGGTGAAGGTCCGCGGCAAGCGCACCAGCGAGCCCATCGAGCTGTCGAAGACCATCCTCCGCAAGGTGCTCAGCGAGCGAAAGGCCGTGCTGACCAACGACGCCCTGCACGACGCGCGGTTTTCCCACGCGAAGAGCATCATCATCCAAGGCATCCGCTCGTCGATGTGCGTGCCGCTTTTGGCCCGGGACCGCACGGTCATCGGCGTCATCCACCTGGACTCGCAGCTCTCGATCAACGCGTTCGGCGAAAAAGACCTCGCGATGCTGCAAGGGATAGCCCAGCAGGCCTCGATCAGCATCGAGAACTCCCAGCTCGTGCAGCGCGTCGAGCAGGCCGCCGTCACGCGCCAGAAGTTCGAGAAGATGCTGTCGCCCAACCTCGTCGAGCGCGTCGTCAACGGCGACCTCGAGATCAAGATCGGCGGCGACAAGCGGCCGGTGACCATCCTGTTCAGCGACATCCGCGGCTTCACGAAGATCTCCGAGCGCTCCAAGCCAGAAGACCTCGTGAAGATGCTCAACGAGTACTTCGAGCTCATCGTGGACGTGATCTTCGAGTTCGAGGGGACGCTGGACAAGTTCATGGGCGACGGGGTGATGGCCATCTGGGGCGCGCCGGTGGACGTGCCGGACGCGGCGCTCAAGGCGGCGTCCGCGGCCGTGAAGATCCAAAAGCAGCTCCGCGGCTTCAATAACCTGCGCGAGATGGACGGGCTGCAGCCGATCCACACGGGCGTCGGCGTGCACACGGGCGAGGTCATCGCGGGCTACATGGGCTCGTCAAAGACGATGAGCTACACGGTCATCGGCCGCTCGGTGAACCTGGCCAGCCGGCTGTGCTCGGCGGCGCTGGCGGGCGAGGTGCTGGTCTCCGAAGCCGCGCTGGGTGCGTGTCGCGGCAAGCTCGTGGAGAGTCGGCGCGCCATGCTGCAGCTCAAGGGCATCGACGGCGAGGTGCCCGCGTGGTCCATCGCGGACGTGCGGGCCTAGTCACAGCGTCTTTTCGCCAGTCGCCGCCTCAGAAATAGAACATCGCCTGGACCGACGATTGCGGGAAGAAGAGCACGCGGTCGGGGTCGTCGGCGTCGAGGCTACAGACGAAGGCGAAGCCGGCGAAGACCTCGAGGTGGCGGTGGGGCGCCCAGGAGAGGCCCAGGTCGACGTGGACGGTCTCGCCCAGGTCGTAGAGGTTGTCGTAGGCGTCGGCTTTGACGCCGAAGCGGCCCTTGTCCGACAGCGGCGTGGTCATGCCGAAGCCGACGACCGGCGAGAAGGCGCGGCGTAGCCCGTAGAAGCGAACGCGCGCGTCGAGCACCGGGTAGAGGACGCCGATGGAGAGCTCGACGCTGATGAGCTCCTGAAACATCGCGCCGATGGAGATGGCGAGGATGCCGTCGTAGCCGCCGCTGAGGCCGACGCCGAAGACGCGGCCGGCGCGCGGGCCGGGGGGGCGCGTGGGCTCGGGCTCGGGGGCTGGCCCTCGCGCCGGTTCTTGCGCCGGAGGAGCCGGTTCGGGGGTCCCTGGGCCGTGGTCGACGCTGGGCTCGAAGACCAGGCCCGGCTCGGCGGCCGCGGGGTCCTCGTCTCGAAAGCCCGGCAGCCGCGGGGGTTCTGACGCGGGCGGGACATACAGCGGCGGCAGCTTGGGCTCCGCCGGCGTGCCCGCGCTCGACCCGCCGGTGTCACGCAGGGGGGGGAGGGTGCCGGGCGGGATCTCGGGCTGGGTTGGCTCGGTCGGCTGGGGCTCGGTCGGGGCGGGCTGTGCGGGCCGGGGGGACGGCGGCGGGGCGTGCTCGCTGCCGCCGCGCAGCTTCGCGACGAAGCCGGGGTCGTCGAGCAGCCGCGGGTCAAGGCGCGCGGCCTTTCGCCAGTGGTCGCGGGCGTCCTCGAGGGAGCCGATGAGCTCGAGGCGGTCGCCGACGCCGCGGTGGGCCAGGGCGCACAGGGACCTGGCCTCGAGGCTGAGCGCCTTCTTCGCCGCAGCCGCGCTCCCTTCGGCCTCGTCGCAGCGCACGGCGGCCGCGCCCACCTGGTCGTGCTCGATCAGGTCGCGCACGGTCTGCACCCAGGGCTCCGCCGGGGCCGCGGCGCGCGCGGGGGGCGCGGTCACAGCCAAAATCAGCAGGCAGATCCTGGCGAGTCGACTCACCGCCGGTCTCCGTCGAGCTCCGCGTCGAGCGCCGTGTCGGGCAGCTCCATGTCCATCTGGCGGCTGAGATCGGGCTCGAAGCAGCGGCGACAGCGCGCCTCGTAGGAGTCCCCTGCGCCGACCAGCACTCGGCCCTTCTCGCCCACCAGCCGCTGCGAGCGGTTCGCCGGCGCGCCGCAGCGTGAGCAGACCGCCAGGGTCTTGGTCACGTACTCGGCGATGGCCATGATCTGCGGCATCGGCTCGAAGGGGCGGCCCAGATAGTCCTGGTCCAGGCCGGCGACGATGACGCGCTTGCCGAGGTTGGCCAGCTTGTCGATGACCTCGACGACGCCCACGTCGAAGAACTGGACCTCGTCGATGCCGACGACGTCGGTCCGATCGTCGACGGCGCGCAGGATCGCGGCGCTGCTGTCCATGGTCACGGCGTCCAGGCGCATGGACGAGTGGCTCGCGATCTCTTCGTCGCCTTCGCGCGTGTCCAGCGCCGGCTTGAAGACCTGGACCCGCTGCCGGGCGATGCGGGCGCGGCGAATGCGGCGGATCAGCTCCTCGGACTTGCCGGAGAACATGCTGCCGCAGATCACCTCGATCTGCCCCATCGGGTACCGCGCGTACATCGCGCGGACATTACGCCGGTTGTCCGGCAAGGGTCCACCCTCCCGCGCGGGGGCGTGGCGGCGACCGCGAGTTCGGTCGGGGAGCGGCGCTCAGGCCGACGGGAGCGCGGTGCCCGTCTTGCGGATGCTCGGCGTGGGGCCGCCCGACCAGGTGAAGAGGTAGGTCGCGTGGACGCGGACGTCGTAGACCAGGGCAGGGCGGAAGCACGCGAGGCAGGTGCCGCCCGGGCGGCGGACGCTGGGGTAGACGACGCCCGCCGAGCCCTCGGTGAGCAGGCGCTCGGCCAGGGTCTGGGACGCGACGTAGGAGTCGGCGGCCAGGCAGCCGGCGAAGGCGGCTTGGCCGCGCAGATCGTGGAAGGGCCCGGCGAAGTCGGCGCGCAGCTCGCTGTAGCTCAGGCGCTGTTCAAACCAGTCGACCTCGGCCAGCTCGACCGACTTGTGCCAGGCGACCTCCGCTTGGGCGGTGCGCAGCTCGAAGGCCGCGTACCAGGCGCCGCGCTCGGGGCCGTTGAAGCGGCTGCCCAGCGGGTGCGCGTGGGCGAAGGCCGCGTTGATGATGCGGTAGTTGGGCACGCCGATGACCAGCTCGGCCGGGCCGATGGCGAGGGCTGAGCCGCTCTCGGCGATCAGGCGGTCGTTGGTCGCGCCCTCGAGGTCGTAGAGCGCGCGCAGATCGTCCTCGTCGTCGGTCAGGCGCGTCAGCACGCTGTCGCCGCGCTCGAGGAACCTCGACGGGATGAGGCGGTGGGTGTTGGGCCGGCGCAGGCTCACCTGCGGCGGGAGCTCAGCCGCCGCGGCGCGCATCGAGGAGCCGGCGCAAGGTCACCATGGCCGGCAGCCCGCCCGCGATGAGGTAGGCCAGCGGCGTGTGACCGGACAGGAGGCGGTTGCGGTTGGGGAGCTGCATCCAGCGGTCGGCCAGCGCCTCGTCGTAGAGGATGTTCAGGGCCTTGAAGATCCCGACGATCAGCGAGACCCGCCTGAGCCGGTCTTCGTCGAGCACCCGCTCGGGCTGCCTCTTCATCGCGTAGTAGGCGCCGTTGGACATGCCGCCGAGGAGCCGCCGCGCGTCTTCATCGCGCACGCCCCACGCCTCCATGATGCGGAAAAACGCCCGGACCGCGGGCGGGCCGAGGCGCTCGCGCTCATCGCGGCTGGACAGATCCACCAGCGGTGCTGCGTGGTAGCGAGACTCAGGGTATTCGAGCGCGGAGGACATCCAGCACCAGCCTTCACCGCGAGGGTGACTCCAAACCAGGAGCACCATAGCGACAGTTATGGAGTCGAGCAAGGGTGGGTACGTCTCGCTCGCCGGCGCCCTCGAAAGCAGCTCAGCATCCTGCTGACCGCCGCCGCGGCCTCTGATAGGGTCTCGCCCGGTCCGAGACACGCGAGAGCACCGCATGAGCACCGATCACTATCCCTTCGCTGAGGTCGAGCCGCGCTGGCAGGCGTACTGGCTCGAGCACGACACCTTCCGCGCCGAGGACATCAGCGAGCGCCCGCCGTTTTATGTGCTGGATATGTTTCCGTATCCGTCGGCCGCCGGGCTCCACGTGGGGCACCCCGAGGGCTACACGGCGACCGACATCATGGCGCGCTATAAGCGCATGTGCGGCTTCAACGTGCTGCACCCCATGGGCTGGGACGCGTTCGGGCTGCCGGCTGAGCAGCACGCGCTCCAGACCGGCGTTCACCCGGCGATCACGACCGCGCGCAACATCGACACGTTTCGCGCGCAGATTCGCCGGCTGGGCCTGGGCTACGACTGGGGGCGCGAGGTCAACACCACCGATCCCGCCTACTACAAGTGGACCCAGTGGATCTTCCTGAAGCTCTTCGAAAACGGCCTGGCCTACGAGGCCGAGGTCCCCGTCAACTGGTGCCCCGAGCTGGGCACCGTGCTGGCCAACGAGGAGGTGACGGCCGAGGGTCGCAGCGAGCGCGGGAACTTCCCCGTCGTCCGTAAACCCATGCGGCAGTGGCTTTTGCGCATCACCGCCTACGCCGAGCGGCTGCTGGCGGACCTCGAGGCGCTGGACTGGCCCGAGTCCATCAAGGCCATGCAGCGCCACTGGATCGGCCGCTCCGAAGGGGCCGAGGTGCGCTTCGCGGTCGCCGGCGGCGCGCCCGCCAGCGCCGTGGTCGAGGTCTACACCACGCGGCCCGACACGCTCTACGGCGCGACCTACATGGTGTTGGCGCCCGAGCACCCGCTGGTGAGCCGCATCACGACCGATGCGCAGCGGGCCGAGGTCGACGCCTACGTGCGCGCCGCGTCGATGAAGAGCGATCTCGACCGCACGGACCTGGCCAAGGAGAAGACCGGCGTCTTCGTCGGCGCCCACGCCATCAACCCCGTGAACGGCCAGGAGATCCCCATCTGGATCGCCGATTACGTGCTGGGGCATTACGGCACGGGCGCCATCATGGCGGTGCCGGCGCACGACGAGCGGGACTACGCGTTCGCGCGGCAGTTCGAGCTGCCCATCGTCGCCGTGGTCGCGATGCCCGACGGATCGGCGCCTGATCTGTCGGAGGCCGCGTGGACCGGCGAGGGCAGGGCGATGGCGTCGGGGCCCTACGACGGCATGACCACGGCCGAGTTCAAGGCCGCCATCACCGCGAAGCTCGAGGCCGACGGGGTGGGCAAGGCCTCGGTGAACTTCCGGCTGCGCGACTGGCTCTTCTCGCGCCAGCGCTACTGGGGCGAGCCGATCCCGCTGATCCACTGCGAAGACGGCACCATCAAGGCCATACCGGAGTCGGAGCTGCCGCTGCTCTTGCCCGAGGTCGAGAGCTATAAGCCCGCCGGCACCGGCGAGAGCCCGCTGGCTCACGCGCTGGACTGGATTCAGACGACCGACCCCGAGACCGGCAAGCCCGCGCGGCGCGAGACCAACACGATGCCCCAGTGGGCCGGCTCGTGCTGGTACTACCTGCGCTACATCGACCCCCACAACACCGAGCGCCTCATCGACCCGGAAAAAGAGCGCTACTGGATGCCGGTCGAGCTTTACGTGGGCGGCGCCGAGCACGCGGTGCTGCATCTGCTCTACGCGCGCTTTTGGCACAAGTTCCTCTTCGACATCGGCGTGGTCAGCACGCCTGAGCCCTTCATGAAGCTGGTCAACCAGGGGATGATCCTGGGCAGCGACGGGCAGAAGATGTCGAAGTCCA
>CAZNZH010000173.1:0-9308 GCA_964577445.1 uncultured Myxococcales bacterium | reverse complement strand
TGAACAGCGGGTACTCGGCCGGTTTGTACTTGTTGATCACCTCGAGGGCGCGGCGAGACCACTCGTTGGTCACGCTCAGGCGGCGCGACTGCTCGATGGCCTTCTCGTAGCGCTGGATGGCGACGTTTTCGTACTTGAGCCCGAGGTCCTCGATCTGGGTGACGTAGACCTCGTACTCCTCCTCGGTCAGGCCCTCGGGCTCCGGGGCGCCGTAGAGGGTGTCGGCGAACTCCTTGTAGATATCAGCCAGGCGATTGGCGACCGCGATCGTCCAGTCGAGCGAGCCGTAGTCGAGGATCTTGGTGTACTCGCGCTCAAGCTCGGCCATGAGCTCGTTTTTTCGCTTGATGATCCCGGCGGCCCGCTTCTGGTTGGGCGTGTTGAGCTTCAGCGCGCGGTACTCCTCGAAGGTCTGCTCGACCAGCTCGAAGGCGGCCTTGGCGGCGGCGGTCGCGGCGGGGGTGCCCGGCTGCTGCCCGCGGGCGACGTACTCGCGCAGGATCTCCTGCCGCATGCGGGCGGCGACCGAGATCTTCCCCTTCGCCTTGGCGAGGTCGGCCAAGCGCGACATCGCCTCGATCACCAAGCGGTCGAGGCCGGGCGTGGAGCGGTGACGCTCGATGAAGCGCTCGAGGACACGCTGCTCCTCGGCCTCGTCGTTCACCTTCTTCCACAGCTCGGCCGCGCGGTAGAGCGTCCCCGCCGACTCCTCGCGATCGCGATAGAGATCCGCGTACTTCTCGAAGGCGCGGGCGGCCCGCTTGGCGTCGCCCGACTGCTCCTGGAGCGTCGCCGACTGGTAGAGCGCGTAGCGGCGGTTTTCGGAGCCGGGGTAGCGCTCGTAGAGCGTCAAGAACGCGTTGATCGCGCGGTCGAAGTTGAAGAAGAGCTTGTTGGTCTCGCCCAACTCAAACAGCGACTCCTCGGCGAACTCGCTCTTGGAGTACTGGGGGTCGGTCACGAGCTTCTCGAAGATCTCAGCCGCCGAATCGTAGAAGCGCTCCTTCTTGAAGGCGTTCGCGGCGTTGAAATAGGCCTTGTCGGCGAAGGCCGCGGTGGGGTTTTGGTCCGCGAGGCGCTTGAACTCGCGCGCGGCCTCCAGGTAGTTGCCGGCCTGGTAGAGAGCCTCGGCGCGCTTGAAGAGGGACCCGAGCTTGAAGACCTTGATCTCCTTGCGGATATCGGCCTGCTGCTCGGCATTTCCCAGGTTCAGGCGGTCGGCGACGTTGGCCCACTTCTCAAGGTTCGGCCAGTCGTTCTCGTCGCGATAGCTGTTGATGATGTTGGCTGCGGCGTAGGCGGCTACCTCCTCACGCGGGTAGCACGAGATCACCTGGGCGAAGCGCGTCCGCGCGTCGGTGTAGTTCTTGAAGCGGTAGAGGATCTCGGCGGCCTGGTACGACATCTCCGCTTGGAGGCGGCGGCTTCCGTCTTGTTTGAAGTCCTGGTCGACGTAGAAGTCGACCGCGGCGATCCAGTCGCGCACGGGGTCGGGCACGAGCTCCGGCTGGGCGGCGCGGTAGTCGGTGGCGGCGTCGCCCGACTCGGCGGGCGGATCCCAGCGGCTGCCAGGGACGGCCTTGGGCGGGATGCGGCCGGCCGTCGCGCCGTCCGCGATCTTCCGCTCGAAGGCCTTGACCGTCGAGATGGCCGCCGCGTCGCGGTACTTCGTGTTGTCCGTGTCGAGCGCGATCTTCCGGTAGATCGGCGCCGCGCGCTCGTACTGGTCGGAATACCAGTAGGTCTCGGCTAAAAAGAAGGTCAGCTCGTAGCTCGCGGGCTCGTTCGGGTACTTCGCCAGGTACTCTTCGTAGGCGACCGAGGCCTTGCGATACTGCTCTTTGGACTCCGCGAGGAGCGCCGGGTTCGACTCGAGGCCGGCCTGGACCTTCAGCTCCTGAGCGCGCTGATGGTGCCAGAGCGCGCGGTTGCGCATGGCGTCTTCCATCGCGCGGCTGACGCGGACCTGGGCCTTGGGGTTGGTTTGATTGGCCTGCCACCACGCGCTCTTCGGCCCGAAGAGGTCGGCGAGGCGGCGGCGCTCCTCGGCCGCTTTGTCGATGTCGCGGAGATCGTCGTAGATCTGGATGATCTGCATCTGGAGGTCGGGCGCGTCGAGCGCCAGGGGGTCCATCGCCAGCAAGCGCTGGTAGACCTCGATGGCCTGGCCCCACTTCACGCGGTCGGCCAGCGACTTGAGCGTCTCGCCATATTTGCGAAGGATCTCGCGCTCGTAGCCCTCTTTGCCGGGCACGTAGCGCAGCGCGCGGGCCACGCCGGCGTCCGCGTCGGGCAGCCCGTCGTTGTCCCAGTCGTCCTCAGCCAAGCTGCCGGCCAGGTAGTCGATGGACTCCTCCCGAAGCGCGCTGGCCGTTCCACCGCCGTCCGCGTGCGCGTCGTACCACGCGATCAGCTCTTTGAAGCGCCGGATGGCCTTGTCGTAGTCGTAGAGTTGGAAATAGGTCCAACCCAGCTTGTAGAGCGCCTTGTCGTAGAAGCGGTTGTCCGTGTACTCCATCGCGTGGAGATAGGCCGTCGCCGCCTGCTCGAACTCACCGTAATCAAAGTGCATTTCGCCGATTCGCAGCCACACCTCGGCGGCGTACTCACTGTTGGGGAAGCGCTCGGCCAGGGCGAGCCACGCCTCGCGCGACGCGGTGTCGTCTTCCTGCTCGGCGAGCACGTACCCGAGCAGGTAGTACACGGCGTCCGCATACCGATAGGCGGTCCCGAACCGCGCGATCAGCGTGCGGTACATGCGGACGGTGTCTTTGAACTCGCGCTCCGGTGGGACGGGCTCCGTGGCGAGCTTGCCGCGATCGAAGAGCTTCCGGTCTTGGACGTACTGGGACTCGGCGTCCGCGAAGCGCGTGCCGCTGCGCTCGAAGTACAGCTCGGCCAGCCGGAACATCGCGTCGGGGGTGTAGTCGGGGTTGTTGGGGTAGCGCTCAACGAAGCGCTCAAAGCGGGCGATCGCGTCTTCGCGGCGCTGGCGCTCCGTGACGTCGAGCTCGCTGGTCTTTTTGCCGTAGGAGCGACGGACGAAGTCCTTCTGCTTGGCGATCGCGGCCTCGATGACCGCGTAGCTCTCGATCTGGTAGTCGCGCGCGGAGCGGGCGAAGCGGTCGGACGCCTCCTCGAACTCGCGTCGGTCCGCCTCTGCCGCGAGGTCGTCCGCCGTGCTGGCAGGGGCCTTCGCGTCCTCGGTGGGGCTTTTGCGGTCCCAGTTCACGGCGCGTTCGCACTTCGGCAGCTCGGGGTCGGAGAGCGTCCCGTTGGGTGTCGAGGTCGCCGGCTCGGGCTCTACGGGCGCGGGCTCCGAGGCGGCGGGCGGGGCGGTGTCCTCGACCGCCGGCGCGGGCTCGGCCGGGGCCGTGTCGCCTTCGGTCGGCTGCGCGACCACGGGCAGTGCGAAAAGACACACTGAGGCCAGAGCGCCCGCGGCCCAGATGGCGGTGCGCGCCCTCACGGCGGGCCTCCGCCGTCGTCCGCGGGGGGCTGCTCGATCGTCTCGGGTTCGACCTCGGGCTTCTCTTCTTTGGGCGCCCCGGGCTTCTCGACGTCCGCCTCGGGCTCGTCCGCCGCTTTCGGCGCCTCGGCTTCGGGCGCGATGCGCTCCAGCGTCATCTCCTTGAGCGTGCGATCGAGCTTCGTGAGCTTGTCGGCCCGCTCCTGGCTCAGCTTCTGGATCGCGTCGGTCATCTCGCGCTTTCGTTGCCACGCGACGTCGATGAGCCCCACCTCGGCCTTCAGCACCACCTCTTTCATGCGGTTTTGCGCTTCGGCGAAGAGCTGCTGGCCCACCTCGCGGGCCAGCTCGCGGCCGCTCAGCTCATACTGCGATGCGTCGACCCCGTAGTCGTCGAGCTCGCCGGACGCCGAACGGATCTGGGTGAGGAGCTCGGCGGTCTGGGAGCTGACCTGTCCGTCGATCGCCGCGATCACCTGGTCCAGGCGCCCCACCCCGGCCCAGATCCGCTCCCGGTAGTTCCCGAGCTCCTCAAACGTCGGCTGTTGGCCGGCGGCGCGCGCGGCTTGACTGCGCTCGAGGAAGAGGCCCTCCCGCTTGTGGGCCGTGATCAGGGCTTCGCGCAGATCGGCCTCGCTCTGGGTCGCCGCGTCGCCGGTCCCCACGCGCTCGGCCTCGACGTCCAGCTCGCGCTCCAGGGCGCTGAGCTCACCGTAGAGCTGCTCAAGTTGGGACTTCTCGGACTCCAACGCGCCGCGCAGATCGCGCTCGCGCTCCTTCGAGAAGCGCCGCTGGTCCTCCTTGAACTGCTTGTCGTTGACGTAGCGCTCGAAGGCGAGCAGCTCCTGGCGGACCTCTTTGAGGCGCTGGCCGACGAGGAAGGCCTGCCGCTTCAAGTCGACGAAGCGCTGGTCGACCCGCTCCTCGCGCTCCTGGTACTGCCCGAAGGTCATCGGCAGCTTGCTGAAGCGCTCCTCGAGCTGCCGCCGCCACTGTATCAGCGGCGCCAACTCCGCCTGCTCCGCCGCCCCGAGCTGCGCGGCGATCTGCTCTTCCTGGTAGTCCAATATCGCGGAGGACAGGGCGACCAACTGGTTGCCGAGCACGATGGACTGGCTCCAGCCGGCTTTGAGCGACGGGAAGAGCTCCACGCGGCCTCGTGAGCCCACGATGCGCTCGAGATCCTGGGCCAGGTCCCGGGTCGTGTCGATGTCGTGCCGCTCCACGCCGAGCTCGTCGAAGAGCCCGGTCACGCGGCGCATGTCCCCGGCGGTCTCAAGCCAAGCGGCGGTGCGCTGGGTCAGGGGCGCGTTGACGTCGGCGCGGCTGGAGTGGCGGTCGAGCAGCCACTCGAAGTAGCGGGTGATGTTCTGCGAATCCTGGGTGAAGCGCTCGAGCTCGTTTCGAATCGGGGCGAAGCGCGCGACGATGGTCTCGAAGCTCTCCACCGCGGAGTCGTAGTCGTTGAGATAGATGTTGAGTTGGCCGCGCAACGAGTGGGCCTCGACGTCCAGCTCGGGGTCTTTGACGGTCAGCAGCAGCGCGTCCAGCGTGCTCAGCGCCTTGTCGTACTGCTCGCCCTTGATGTACGCCCACGCCATCTCATAGAGCGCGACGTCGTAGCTGGGGCTATTGCGCTCGACCCGCTGGTAGCTGGTGACCGAGGCCAGGAGGTCGCCGGCTTCCATCTCGAGGCGGCCCAGGGCCACATGGGCGAGGTCGCGCACCTCGCCGCCGGTCCCGTCGTCGGTCAGCGCCGTCAACGCGGTGAAATCTCGGGCGGCGGCGCCGTAATCTTTCCGAGCCGTGTGCACCACGGCGATGTAGTAGCGCGCCCGCGGGCCAAACTCCGCGTCCTGAGCCAGCGCCTGCAAGACCTCACCGGCGCGGTTGAAATCGCCGAGATGCACGAGGGACTTCCCGATGGCGTAGCGGGTCCGGCCGCTGGCGCCCCCGGACATCGCGGCCACGAGCTTGCGCAGCTTCTGGTCGTCACCGCCGTCGAGCGCCATCTCGATGAGATAAAAACGCGCCTCGTCGGCCACCGCGGCCTCGGCGCTGTTGGCGGCCATGGTGAGGTAGCGCTCCGCCGCGCGCGTGTTCGACAGGTTGCGCAGCGCCTGCCCGAGCAGCAATAGCGACGACGCGTACTCCGGCATCACACGGAACTTCGGGTTGTCCACGAGGTCGATCAGCATGATCGCCGCGCCTTCCCAGTTCGACGTGTCGAAGAGCACACGCGACTCGATGAACCGCGACTCCAACGGGTGCGTGCGCATCACGGCGACCGGGTTCTGATACTCGCGCACCAGACGCTCGACGGCGTGCTCGACGTTGGTGAGGCGGAGGTCGAAAGACCTCACGGAGGCGTCGGCTGGCGGCGCGCCTGTCGTGAGCACCGCCAGCGCCGCCGTCATGACCCCCAACCAGGTGGATGGCCCACAGAGCACGCTACTCGCTCCCTTCCGCGGCGCCTTCTTCGTCCTGACCCGTCACGCTCTCCTTGGTGTAGCTCTTCTGGGAGACCTTGAACTTGATCGAGGGGCGGGTGGTCAGGTCGTAGGTGATGTCGCCCTTCAGGTAGCCGATGCTCTGCAACGTCGTGACCTTGCCCTTCGTCGCGTAAAACGTGTAGTTGGCGCGCAACCTGAACAGGTAGTCCTTGAGGTAGCTGAAGACCGCAGAGTCGCCGCGGTAGACCATCTCAACGGTCAGGTTGTGGTTGCCCGGCGAGACGTTGCCGCTGAAGATCTCGACAGGATCGCGGCCGCTGAGCAGCCCGGTGGCGTTGTCCAGCAGCTTCAGGTCCTCGCCGTCCAAACGGTAGTAGACCTGCTCGGGCTTGAAGCTGGCGCCCATCTCGTTTTGGTGGACGACGACCAGCTTCGCCTCGGCGATGACGTCGTTGAGGATGCGCTCCTTGAGCAGGAGAAGCCGCGTCTTGGTGCGGAAGATCTTCTCCTTGAGGTTGACGACCTTCTCCTCGAGCTCGCGCACCTTCAGGTCATACTGCTCGTCTGCGGTTGGCGGCGGCACCACGCGAACTTCCGGGTCTGTTGCGGTCGGCGCAGGCGGCGCCGGGGCCGTCTTGGGCGCGCTGTCGTCGGCTGTGCCGGGCGCCGGCAGCGCCAACCCGGGCGTCACCCACAGCGCCACGGCGAGGACCACGCCGAGGCTGAGGGCTCTCGGTCCATTCCCACCGAATCGAGTCATCTTTACCGTCCTCGCGTTCGTCCGGTGGAAGTCTGAGGCGGCGAGCTTGCCACTTCCCCTCGGAGCCGTCCCGATCGGGCGGCGAATGGGCAGCACGACCATCCGGCGTAGTCTGCCGACGGTTGCTTTGTTCGTCAACCTGAGCCCCCTGTTGGGGTTGCGCCACAACCCGCTAGAAATAATCGAGTTCGGCGGACAGGGCTCGCCGGCTGGGATCAGACGGGGCTCCAGGGCTCGGACGCCAGCGCGGCCGCGTCTGCCGCGGGTCCGAGATAGGCCACGACGCGGCGCAACACCTCGACGACGCCGTCCCCCGCGAGGCCGCTCGCGGCCATGACCTCGACCCCTCGCGCGGCGAACGCCTCACGCCACAGCTCGATCTCGTAGGCGTCATCGAGCAGATCGATCTTGTTGAGCACGACGACCTGCGGCCGCGACGCCAGCTCGGCGGAGTGGGCGCGCAGCTCGGTCTGGATGGTCTCGTAGGCCTCGAGCGGGTCCGCGGCGTCCGGTGAGAGGCTGACGAGGTGCACCAGGGCGCGCGTGCGCTCGAGGTGCTTGAGGAATCGGCCGCCGAGGCCGTGGCCCTCGTGGGCGCCGGCGACCAGGCCCGGGATGTCGGCGATGACGTACTCGCGGTCGTCGAGCCGCGCGACGCCGAGGTTGGGCACCAGGGTGGTGAACGGGTAGGCCGCGACCTTCGCCTGGCTGCGGCTCACGGCGCGGATGAAGGTGGACTTGCCGGCGTTGGGCAGGCCCAGCAGGCCGATGTCGGCGACCAGGCGCAGGCTGAGGTTCAGCGTGAGCACGTCGCCCGGGTCGCCGGCCTGCGCGTGCCTTGGCGCCTGGCGGGTGGACGTCGTGAAGAAGGTGTTGCCGCGCCCGCCACGCCCTCCGGTCGCCACGACGACGCGATCGCCCGCTCGGGCGAGGTCGGCGAGCACCGCGCCCGTCGCGGCGTCGGTGATGAGCGTGCCCGGGGGCACTGGGATCTCGAGGCTCGCGCCGTCGTGGCCGGTCTTCTGGGCGCCGCCGCCGTCCGCCCCGTTTTCGGCGGCGTACTGGCGCTTGTAGCGGTGGTCCATGAGCGTCGCGCTGCGCTCGTCGGCGACCAGCGTCACGTCGCCGCCGCGACCGCCGTCACCGCCGTCCGGTCCCCCCATGGGAACCTTCGACTCCCGTCGAAAATGCACCGCACCGGCGCCGCCGTGGCCGGCGGCGACTTCGATGACAGCTTCGTCGACGAATCGCATGGTCGTGGTGGCGCGCCTTCACCCGGGGCCGAGACGGCTCGGGGTCAGGCGGCCCCGGCGCCTCAGGCGCTTGCGGAGACGGGGACGACGTCGATGCGCTTCTTGTCGCGACCGTAGCGACAAAACGCGACCGTGCCCTCGATCAGCGCGAAGATCGTGTAGTCGCGGCCCATGCCGACGTTCTTGCCGGGGTGGAACTTGGTCCCCACCTGGCGGACGATGATGTTGCCCGGGACGACCAGCTCGCCGCCGAACTTCTTCACGCCGCGGAACTTGGGCTTGGAGTCGCGACCGTTGCGCGTACTGCCCTGACCTTTTTTGTGTGCCATGACTGGCTCTCCTCAAGCAGCGGCGCCCTACGCGAGCGCGATGCTCTCGATGCGCACGCGCGTGTACGACTGTCGATGGCCGATGCGGCGCTTCGAGCTCTTGCGGCGGCGGAAATTGAAGACGATGACCTTTCGGTCACGACCTTGCTCGACGATGGTGCCATTCACCGTGGCGCCCGCGATCTGCGGGGTGCCGAAGTGCGTGGTGTCGCCGGAGTCGACCAAGAGCACGTCGTCGAAGGTGAGCTTGGCGCCGGGATCACCCGACAGCTTCTCGACCTTGACGATGTCACCCTGCTCAACCCGGTACTGTTTTCCGCCGGTGCGAATCACTGCGAACATGGAGGCATCCTCCTCGAAGGGCGCAGAACGTAGAGAAGGCCCCGTAGGGTGTCAAGTGCGAAGTCGCGCGCGCAGGCCGGCGTCGGCGAGCGGGGGCAGGCTCTGGGCGTAGGGCGCACGCGCGACCCCATGCTCTGTGATGATCGCTGTCACCAGCTCGGCTGGCGTGACGTCGAAGCTCGGGTTGTAGACCGGCACCGAAGTCGGCGCGATGGGGTGGCCCATGGCGGTCCGGACCTCGTCGGCGTCGCGCTGCTCGATCGGGATGGCGCGCCCGTCGGTCAGGGTGAGGTCGAGGGTCGAGGTCGGCGCGGCCACGTAGAAGGGGACGCCGTGGCGGTGGCAGAGGACGGCGACCTGGTAGGTGCCGATCTTGTTGGCGACGTCGCCGTTGAGCACGGTGCGGTCGGTGCCCACGATCGCGAGATCGATGCCGCCGCGGCTGATGAGGTGGCCGGCGGCGTTGTCGGCCAGCAGCGTCACGGGGATCTCGTCGCGCATGAGCTCCCAGGCGGTCAGGCGGCTGCCCTGAAGGAAGGGGCGGGTCTCGTCGGCGTAGACCTCGACGCGCTTGCCCGCGCGGACGGCCGAGCGGATGACGCCGAGCGCCGTGCCCCAGCCAGCGGTCGCGAGGGCGCCGGCGTTACAGTGGGTGAGGATGCGGGCGCCGTCGGGGACCAGCGCGGCGCCGAAGTCGCCCAT
>CAZNZH010000172.1:0-9347 GCA_964577445.1 uncultured Myxococcales bacterium | reverse complement strand
GTCGCGCTGACCTCCCCGTGGCGGTTGGCCGACGGCGTGGCGAGGGCGCCACCGAACGCCCGCAAGAGCGCGAGGGCGACCGGGTGACGCGGGACCCGCACCCCCAACGTGTCGCCGCCCGCGGTCAGCGCGTCGGGCAGCCCCGGCGGCCGCGGGACCACCAAGGTCAGCGGCCCCGGCCAGAAGGCCGCCGCCAGCTTCAGCGCCGCGTCCGGGAGGTCGGGGCACAGCGTCTTCAGGGCGTCCACGTCGGGCAGCAGCACCGGCAGCGGACGCCCATCCGGCCGGCCTTTCAGGGCAAAGATGCGAGCGATCGCGTCCGGGTTCCGCGCGTCCCCGGCCACGCCGTACACCGTCTCCGTCGGCACGCCCACGACGCCGCCCGCCCGGAGCACGCGCACGGCCTCGGCCACTGTCTCGTCCACCACCGCGCCCTCCATGTCCAGAGCGCCCGTCTTGCACCGGCCCGGGCCGACCGTCAAACGCCCGGAAATACCCTATAACAAAACGTGATTCGCAAACTCCCCGTTGACATCCCCCCCCTCGTCACCTAAACCGGCGCGGCAATGAGGGACGCCCACCCAACCCCCAGGTCCGCGCGCGGCGCCGTGATCGTCATCGCGTCGGTGCTCTCGCTGGCGACCGTGCTGGGGGTCGTAGCGTTCTGGCGTTTCGAGGTCAGCTCCAGCTACATCCACGCCAGCCTCGCGGAGTTCGACCAGCGCGGGGCATCGCTGGACGCCGACGGCTGCGTGGGCGAAGCGCTCGCCTGGAACGCCCGGTGCGAGGCCATGAAGAGCATGTGCGACCAGGCGATCCCGATGGTCATGGAGCACTGCCTCGCCGTCAGGTCGCGCAAAGAGGCCTGCGCGACCCTCCCGCTGGAAGCGGCCCCCCGGGCGCAGTGGACCTACGAGCGCTGCGCCGCGCACAACGTGACGCGCCGGAACAAGAAGGTCTGCACGAGCGCCTACCGCGCACTGGTCCAGTACTGCCACACCGGCGAGCGCGGCGTGATCCTGTGAGAGCCGGTCGCCGAAGCCTCACCGTGCTCAGCGTCGTCACCGTCGTCGCGACGTGGATCTTGCTGGTCATCGGCGGCTTGGTGCACCCGACCGGCTCGTCGATGGCGTGCCCGGACTGGTACTTCATCCCGACCTGTAACGGCCAGGTCATCCCGGCGGACTGGTCGGGCGGCATCCTCTATGAGCACGGCCACCGCATGTGGGCGTCCGGCGTCGGCCTGCTGACCCTGGCGCTGGGGTTCGCCTTGTGGCGTCAGGCGGATCTCGACCGCACGACCAAGCGCCTCGGCCTCGGCGCCATCGCGCTGGTGGCGCTTCAGGGCACCCTCGGCGGCATCACGGTCAAGCTGAACCTGAGCTGGTCCGTGTCGACGCTGCACCTCCTGATGGCGATGCTCTTCTTCAGCCTGCTCATCGTCATCACCGCGCGCGTCCTGGCCTCGCCGCCCTCCGCCGCCGCGCGCGCGGTCGGCCCACGCAGCCTGGTCCTGCTCGCCGCGCTGCTGGTGGGCTTCCAGATCATCGTCGGCGGCCTCGTCCGCCACCTCGGTGCGGGGCTGGTGTGCGGCGACGACTGGCTGGCGTGCGGGCCCGGCGGCTTCTGGCCCCCAGGCGGCGCCGCGCAGATCCACATGTTTCACCGCCTCGTCGGCTACACGGCGCTGGTCGTCATCCTCGGCGTGGCCGCCCGCAGCGCCAGAGCGCTCGCCGCCGACGGTCGCCCCGCGTGGCGCGCCTGGCTCCCGGCCTCCCTCGTGATCATGCAGGTCGCCCTCGGCTTGATGACCGTCGCCACCGGACGCAACCTCAGCATCGTCACCCTGCACACCGCGGTCGCCGGCTTGATCCTGGCCTCCCTGGTGGCCCTCTACCTCAGCCTCGGCCCTCTCGGCGCCCCCACGACGACCATGGAGGGCTCCACCGGCCAGCCATCCCGCCGCGCAGCGACTCCCCATGGCACCGAGATAGCCCCATGACCCAGGCCGCACCCTCGACAGCGCCCGCGCGCTCGCTCCTGGCGACGCTGCGCGACTACGCCACGCTCACCAAGCCGTCGATCACCCGCATGTGCCTGCTGATGACCGCCGCCGGCCTCGGCCTCGCCCCCGGCAGCGCCAGCCTGACGGTCATCATCGGGGCGCTCGCGGGCACCGCCCTCGCCGTCGGCAGCGCCAACGCCCTGAACATGTGGTGGGAGCGCGACAGCGACCGCCTCATGGTCCGCACGCGCGCCCGACCGCTCGCCGCAGGGCGCATCTCCCCAAACGCCGCCTTGGTGTTCGGGCTCGCCGTCGGCGCCCTGGGTCTCACCCTGCTCGCCGCCACGACGAACGCGCTGACGACGCTCCTCGGCTTCATCGCCCTGGCCTCCTATGTCGCGCTCTACACGCCGCTGAAGTTCCACACGCCGCTCGCCCTCGTGATCGGCGCGGTGCCCGGAGCCATGCCCCCGCTCATGGGCTGGACCGCGGTGACAAATTCGCTCGATCCCCCGGGTTTGGTGCTTTTTGGCATCGTCCTGCTCTGGCAGATGCCGCATTTCCTTGCTATCTCGCTATTCCGAAAGCACGACTACGCCCGCGCCGGGATACGGATCGTGCCCGTCGTCCGCGGAGATGAGGTCGCCCGCCGCCAAGCGGTCGCCTGGGCCACCGGGCTCGTCCCCGTCAGCTTGCTACTCACCCCACTCGGCATCACCGGCACCCTGTACCTCGTCATCGCGCTCATGAGCGGCCTCGCCTTCTTAGGATTCGCGATCACCGGGCTGCGCCAGACCACGGGCCCGTCATGGGCCTACCGCTTCTTCATCGCCTCGCTCATCTACCTGCCGCTTTTGACCGTGGGCTTCGCCTTGGATCGCCTCGTCTGATGACCTCCTCTCCCGCCATCCTCAGCATTCGGGGCCTCGCGTATCGCTACGCCGAGCGCGCCGTGCTGCACGACGTGAGCTTCGACGTCGCGGCGGGCGAGGTCGTGGCGCTGATGGGGCCCAACGGCTGCGGCAAGTCGACGACGCTGAGCATCCTCGGCGGCCTGAGCGCTCCCCAGGCGGGCGAGATCGCGTTCAACGGACGCCCGGTCGCCCGCGACGATCGCGCGTACCGGGCCGAGCTGGGCTTCGTGTTCCAGTCGCCCAGCCTCGACGTGAAGCTGACGGCGCGCCAGAACCTGTCGCTCGCCGCGCGGATGCACGGGCTGAGCGGTGCCGCGGCCGCCGGCGCCGTGAGCGCGGGGCTGACGCGCGCGGGCCTTGAGGATCGCGCCGACGACCCGGTCGACACCCACTCCGGCGGGATGCGGCGGCGCCTCGACATCGCCCGCGCGCCGCTGCACCGCCCGCGCCTGCTGCTGCTCGACGAGCCGACCACCGGCCTGGACGAGCGCGCGTGGCGCCGCACCTGGCAGCAGATCCGCCAGGTCGCCCAGAGCGGCGAGGCCGCGGTCCTGCTGACCACCCACCGCCCCGAAGAGGCCGAGCGCGCCGATCGCGTCGTCATCATGGACGCCGGGCGCATCGTGGCCGACGACACCCCCGACGCGCTGATCGGCCGAATCGCAGGCGACGTCGTCGTCCTGTGCGGCGAAGATCCCCAGGCGCTCGCTGAGGAATTGACGCGCGCCCTCGGTCTCCCCAGCACCGTCGAGGGCCGCGACGTCCATGTGAACGCCGCCCGCGGCCACGAGCTGATCGTCCGCATCGTCGAGACCCTCCCCGCCGGCCGCCTGCTCTCGGTGAGCCTCCGCCGCCCCGGCCTCGGAGACGTCTTCCTGGCGCTCACGGGCAGCGCGCTCGACGCGCCAGCCGACCTCGCGCTGGGGGCAGCCGCGTGAGTGTGCAGACGCCCCTTCAGACCGGCCACGTCGCCGTGACGCTGCCGCCGCGCGCCGCACGCACCGCCCGCCCGAGCGCCGCCGCCGTCGAGTGGGGCGTGATCTCGGCCCTGTGGAAGCGCGACCTGCTGCGTCTGGTTCGCGAGCGCTCGCGCTGGCTGGGGGTGGTGCTTCAACCTCTGCTCTTCTGGGCCATCTTGGGCGCCGGTCTGGGCCAGATCGACTCGGGGTCTGCCGCCACGGCGGCGGGTGGCGCGGCGCAAACCGATTACCTCGCCTTTTCCTTCCCCGGCATCTTGGTGATGGTCGTCCTCTTCACGACGATCTTCGCCACTATGTCGGTCATCGAGGACCGCCAGCAGGGCTTCCTGCAGCAGGTCCTGACCGGGCCCGGCTCGCGCGCGTCGATGGTGTGGGGCAAGACCCTCGGCGTCACCACGGTCGCGCTGGTCCAAGCCGCGCTCTGCATGCTCGCGGCGCCGCTGGCGGGCTACGCGCTCGGCAGCATCGCCTGGCTGCCGCTCGTCTCAGCGCTCTGCCTCGGCGCCTTCATGCTCACCGGCCTCGGCTTCGCCCTGGCCTGGGTGGTCGGCTCCACCCACGGCTACCACGCGATCATGGCGGTGGTGCTGCTGCCGCTCTGGTTGATCTCGGGCGCGCTCTTCCCGGCCCGCGACGGCTGGCTCGGCTGGCTGATGGCCGCCGATCCGATGAGCTACATGGTCGACGCCGTCCGCCACGCCCTGGCCGGCGGGGTCGCCGTGGGCGCCGGCTCCAGCCCCCTGGTCAGCATGTCGGTCCTGGCGTTGCTCGCCGCGGGCGCCCTCGCCCTCGCGACCGCCAGCACCCGCGTCCGAGGAGGCCGCCCGTGAGCACCGTGGCCGACGCACAAGCCCAACCCCGCCCCGAGGGGAGCTGGCTCCGCCGCGCGTTCATCCGTCACCCGTGGTGGTTCGGCGCCCTCGCCGGCCTCATCCTCATCCCGGCCATCCGACCGCTGACCCGCCACATCCCCGACCCGCCGCCGGTCGAGGGGCAGTTGCCCGCGTTCACCCTGGTCGACAGCGCCGGCCACGCGGTCTCCGACACCGATCTGCGCGGCCAGGTCTGGGTCGCGGCCTTCATCTTCACCTCGTGCCCCTCCACCTGCCCGCTGGTCACGGCCGCGATGGCCAAGCTCCAGACGCGCTTCGCCGCCGGCGGCATCCCGGTGAAGCTGGTCAGCATCACGGTGGACCCCGAAAACGACACGCCCGCCGCCCTCGCCGCCTACGCCAAAGAGCACGGCGCCGACCCTGAGCGCTGGCGCTTCCTCACCGGCGACCACGCCGCCGTCGAGGCCCTGGTCACCGGCGGCTTTCGCTCGGCACTGGGCGACCGCGAGGTCAACGCCGCCGGCATGATCGACATCGCGCACACGACCAAGCTCGTCCTCGTCGACGGCCAGGGAGGCCTCCGCGGTTACTACGCCTCCGACGATCTCGGCGTCGACGAGATCTTCCACCGCGCGCAGCATGTGCTGCGCGAAGCTCGCGAGGCTCAACGATGAGGTCGACAAAATCGGCGAAATCGACGAAATCGACAAAATCGGCGAACTCGCATCTCTTCTTTTCCACCATCCGGACCGAGGTGGTTTGACGTGGCGGCCATTTTCCCTCGATGGACCAACAAGATACCGATGGTCATCTTCGCTGTGAGCCCCCTGGCGCTCACATGCGTCGTGGGCGCGGTCTGGTACTGGTTTTCCCCCAGCTACACCGACGTCGGCTACCGCCCCACCCAGCCGGTCCCGTTCAGCCACGCGCTGCACGCGGGCGATCTGGGCATGGACTGCCGCTACTGCCACAACACCGTGGAGGTAGCCGCGCGGGCCGCGATCCCAGCGACCGAGACGTGCATGAACTGCCACGCGCAGGTGCGGACCGACAGCGCGAAGCTCGCCAAGGTGCGTGACAGCGAGGAGACGGGCGCCGCCATCGAGTGGGTGCGTGTTCACCAGTTGCCAGACTACGCGTACTTCAGCCACGCTCCGCACATCGCGGCCGGCGTAGGGTGCGCGTCGTGTCACGGCCGCATCGATCAGATGGAGACGGTCACGCTCTCGCAGCCGCTGTCCATGAGCTGGTGCCTTGAGTGCCACCGCGACCCGACGCCGAACCTTCGACCGCTGGACAAGGTCACGCAGATGGACTGGGACCCTGCCACGGCGAACTACGACCCCACCGCTGACCGCGCGCGGACCCGTCAGGTCAACCCGCCGGAGCACTGCTCGGGATGCCACCGATGAGCGACACCACGAAGCACCCACGTCACTGGCGCAGCCTCGACGAGCTCGCCGAGGCGTCCCTCGACGCTGCACTCGCCGCTGGGCCTGAGATGGCCGCAGCGCAGACCGCCGGCGGCGCCGCCGAGCTGACCGTCGATGGCGTGAGCCGCCGCCAGTTCATCGCCGTGATGGGCGCGTCCACAGCGCTCGCCGGCGCGGGCCTGGAGGGCTGCGTCCGCAAGCCCGTCGAGCACATCCTGCCCTTCGCGAACCGGCCCGAGTACCTCATCCCCGGCAAGCCCATCTTCTACGCGTCCACCTACCAGCTCGGCGCCTCGGTCGCCGGCGTCGTGGTGGAGAACCAGGACGGTCGCCCCACGAAGATCGAGGGGAATCCTGATCATCCGGGGGCGCTCGGCGCCGCGAGCAGCTTCGCGCAGGCGTCGATCTTTGGCTTTTACGACCCGGAGCGCTCGCGCACCCCGCGCAGCGGCGACACCCCCATCGCCTGGGACGCGGCCTGGGCCGCCTTTGATGCAGCCATCGCGCCGGCGCGCGCCGCCGGCGGTGAGGGCCTGGCCGTGGTGGTGGACTCGGTGATGTCGCCGACCCACCGGGCCCAGCTCGCCGAGCTGACCGCTACGCTGCCCAAGGCCCGCGTGGTCCTCAGCGACCGCCTCTGGCCCGCCGAGGCCGTGGCCGGCGCCGCCCTGGTCGCGGGCCCCAAGGCCCTGGCCGTCCCCAGCCTGGCCGACGCCAAGGTCATCGTCATCCTCGACGGCGACCTCCTGGTCAGCGAAGGCGACGGGACGCGCAACGCCCGCGATTTCGCGACGGGACGCGCGGTCGACGTGCCGAAGCCCGACATGAACCGCCTCTACGTCGTCGGCCCGGTCTTCGACGCGACGGCGGCCATGGCCGACCACCGCCTGCGGGTCCGGGCCGGCGAGGTCGGGACGGTGCTGCGCGCGCTGGTCCTGGCGCTGCTGGACACGCCCGGTGTGGGCAGCGCCCCGGGGGCTGACGGTCTCCGGGCGGCCCTGGGCGCGCCCATCCTCGACGAGAAGCGCGCGGCCTTCGTCAAGGCGCTCGCCCGCGACATGGTCGCCCGCAAGGGGCAGGCCGTCGTCATGACGGGGCAGCGCCAGCCTGCCTGGGTCCACGCCCTGGCCCACGTCGCAAACACCCTGGTGGGAGCTGACGGAAAGACGGTCGCGTGGCGCCGTGACGCCGACGCCCTTGAGGCCCAGACCCTGGCGGAGCTCAAGGCCGGCCTCGACGACGGCTCGGTCAAGACCGTGGTCATCTTGGGCGCGAACCCGGTCTATGACGCCCCCGCCGACCTCGGGTTCGCGGCGTCCCTGGCCAAGGCCACGACCGTCGTGCACGCGGGCCTCTACCGCGACGAGACGGGCGCGGTCGCGCACCTGCACTTGCCCCTGGCGCACTACCTCGAGGCGTGGGGCGACGTCCGCTCCATGGCGGGCGTGGCCAGCCTCGTGCAGCCGCTCATCGCGCCGCTCTACGGCTCGCCCAGCGCGCTCGAGCTGACCGCGCGCGTCGCCACCGGCCAGGCCGCCTCCGGCTACGACCTCGTGCGCGCCGCCTGGGCCAAGGCTCAGGGCGGCAGCCTCGACGAGCGCGCGTGGCGACGCTGGCTGCACAGCGGGCTCATCGACCTGCCCGTGGGCGGCGACGCGGTGACCCCCTCCTACAGCGGCCTCGCCGCGAAGATCCCGGCGGACGCCCCGGCGACGGACGGCTTCGAGGCCATCTTCGCGCTGGACTCGCGCATCCTCGACGGCCGGTTCGCCAATAACGGCTGGCTCCAAGAGCTGCCCGACACCATCACCAAGCTCACCTGGGACAACGCCGCGCTCATCAGCGCCAAGACCGCTGGCAGCCTCGGCGTGACGCCCGGCCAGATGGTGCGCGTCAAGGCCGGCGCGGGCGAGGTCGAGCTGCCCGTGTGGGTTGCGCCCGGCGTGGCCGAGAACACCTTGGTGCTGCCGCTGGGCTTCGGTCGCAAAAACCTCGGCTCGGTCGCCACCGGCGCCGGCTTCGACGTCTACCCGCTGACCTCGGCCGCTGAGCCGGGGTTCAGCGCGGCCACGGTCACCAAAGCGTCGGGCTTCTACGAGCTGGCGGTCACCCAGACCCACGACCGCATGGAGCCCGGCTTCAACTACCCGGCGCGACCGCTGGTCCGCCAGGCCACCATCGACCACTTCCGCGAGGAGCCGCGCTTCGTCGAGAAGGCCGAGATCCTGGCGGCCGAGAAGGTCCGCTCGCCCTTCAAGTCGCCGGAGTTCACGGCGCCGCAGCAGTGGGGCATGAGCATCGACCTCAACGCCTGCACCGGCTGCAACGCCTGCACCATGGCGTGCAACGCCGAGAACAACATCCCCGTGGTCGGCAAGGCGGACGTGCTCAAGGGCCGCGAGATGCACTGGATCCGCATCGACCGCTACTACGTCGGCGACGAGCCCGACGAGCCGCAGGCGGTGGTGCAGCCGGTGGGTTGTCAGCAGTGCGAGACGGCGCCGTGCGAGACGGTGTGCCCGGTGGCGGCGACGACGCACAGCCCCGACGGCCTCAACGACATGGCGTACAACCGCTGCATCGGCACCCGGTATTGCGCGAACAACTGCCCCTTCAAGGTCCGGCGCTTCAACTTCTTCAACTTCAATCTGGACATCGACCCGGTCGCCCAGATGCAGAAGAACCCCGACGTCACGGTCCGCTTCCGCGGCGTCATGGAGAAGTGCACGTACTGCACCCAGCGCATCTCCGAGGCGAAGATCGCCGCGAAGGTCGCCGGGACCGATCTGGTGGAGGACGGGGCCATCCAGACGGCCTGCCAGCAGACCTGCCCGACGGGCGCCATCGTCTTCGGCGACATCCTCGACCCCAACAGTCGTGTCTCCCGGCAGAAAGCCGGCCCCCGCAACTACGTCCTGCTGCGCGAGCTCAACCTCGTGCCGCGCACCTCGTATCTGGCGAGGATTCGCAACCCCAACCCGGAGCTCGTGTAGGTCATGGCACAGCGACTCGAGATGGATCCGGTCAGCGGTCGCGCGCCGCTCATCCTCGGCGGGACGTCTTTCGACGGCCTCACCGAGGCTGTCGCGGCGCCGATGGAACGCACCGATTGGCGTAAGTGGTGGATAGCGTTCACGTTTTCCCTCTCCCTGCTCGGCCTGCTGCTGGTCAGCATCGGCTGG
>CAZNZH010000171.1:0-9351 GCA_964577445.1 uncultured Myxococcales bacterium | reverse complement strand
ACATCGACGAGGAAGCGCAGGCGACCGCTGATCTCTCGCAGGATCTCGGTGGCGATCTCGGCCTGGACCGTGTCGAGCTGTAGCCCTTCAAGCCTGGCGCCGAGCCGATCGACGGGCGTCTGCACCGCCTCGCCGATGGTCAGGTCGCCGACGCGCACGTGGAGCGCCTCCTCGCGCAGCCGCGTGCCGCCGCACACGAGGCACTCCGTGCGCACGAAGTAGACCTGGTAGGCGGCGCGCTGGTCTTCGCTGCGGGTCTCGCGCCATCGGCGCATCAGCGCGGTCGCGGCGCCCTCGAACGCGCCGTCGCCCGTGGGTTCGGCGTGCAGCAAGACCTGCTGCTTGGCCGGGGCGAGGCGCTCCCAGGGCACGTCCACGCCGACGCCGAGCGCTTTGAACGCAGCCAGCAACTGCTTGGTGACGTGGTTCGGGGCGTCGGACTGCGCGAGCGCTGAGGCCCACGGGAGCACCGCGCCCTCGCGCAGGGTCTTGTCCGGCTCGGGCACCAGCCTGTCGACGTCGACCTTCCAGGCGCTGCCGAGGCCGTGGCACTCCGGGCAGGAGCCGAGCGGGGAGTTGAACGAGAGGCTGGGCGGCGACAGCTCGGGGAAGCTGCGCTCGCAGGCGGTGCAGTGATCGTGTTCGCTGGCGGGGACCTCCTCGCCCGTGTCGGTCCGCACCACCGTGGCCATGCCCGACCCGTGACGAAACGCCGTCTCGATGGAGTCCACGAGGCGCGGCCGCATCCCGTCTCGGACCGCCAGCCGATCGATGACCAGCTCGACATCGTGGGGGCGCTTCCCCTCGAGGGCGTCGACCTCGGACAGCTCGACGATGGCGCCGTCGATGCGGGCGCGGATGAACCCCTCGCGCCGCGCGTCCTCAAACGTCCCTTTGAAGGTCCCCTTTCGCCGCCTGGCGAGCGGCGCGAGCAGCAAAAACCGCGTGCCCTCGGGCCAGGCCATCACGAGGTCGGCGACCTGCTCGGGCGACTGCCGGCCGACGCGCCGGCCGCAGCTTGGGCAGTACTGAACGCCGGCCCGCGCGAAGAGGACGCGCAGGTAGTCGTAGATCTCGGTGACGGTCCCGACGGTCGAGCGCGGGTTCTGCGAAGCCGACTTCTGCTCGATGGCGATGGTCGGACACAGCCCGTGGATGCTGTCGTAGGCGGGCTTGTCCATCTGCCCGAGGAACTGCCGCGCGTAAGCCGAGAGCGACTCGACGTAGCGGCGCTGGCCCTCGGCGAAGAGGGTGTCGAAGGCCAGCGAGGACTTCCCGGAGCCGGAGACGCCGGTGAACACGACGAGCTTGTGCTTGGGGATCTCGAGGTCGACGCCCTTCAGGTTGTGCTCGCGCGCGCCCTTGATGCGGATGAACTCACTGGCCACAGCGCCTCCTCGCGGAAGGGGACCGACTACCGCAGCGCGGGCGCCCGGGCAACGCCGCGATCGCTGCCGTTCCCGCGTGAGGTCGGGCGAGGGGCCGCGGCGCCATCGGCCTGTTCAACGCCTGGAAACCTCGCCACGCACCGCTTGCAGAGAGCAAGTTGCCAGTCGCCCCAAACCCGTGCCATCCTTCGCGCCGATTCGGGCCCCAACTTCCTCATGCCGCGGGGTCCCGGCCCACCGCAAAGTCGGGACGGCGATGAAGCTGCAGTACGCTGGCGCGACCCACGTTGGGATGAAGCGCGACCATAACGAGGACAACCTCATGCTGGTCCCCGAGCGGGGCCTCTTCGTCGTGGCCGACGGCATGGGCGGTCACAGCTCCGGAGAAGTGGCGAGCCGCATCGCGGTGGAGACGCTGAGGAGCTTCTTCGAAGAGACCGCGGACGACGACGAGATCACGTGGCCGTTCAAGCTGGAGTCGGAGCTCGAATACGACGAGAACAGGCTGGTGGCGGCCATCAAGCTCGCCAACCGCAACATCTTCGAGACGGCGCTCGCCGACGTGCGCTTCAAGGGGATGGGGACGACCTTCGTCGGCATACTGGCGACGCCGGAGTTCGCGCTGGTCGCGCATGTGGGGGATAGCCGCTGCTATCGGGTGCGCGACGGGAAGCTCGAGCAGATCACCGAGGACCACTCGCTGCTCAACGACTACATCAAGATCCAGAAGATGACGCCCGAAGAGATCGAAGCCTTCCCGCACAAGAACATCATCGTGCGCGCGCTGGGGATGAAGGACACCGTGCAGGTGGACATCAGCCGGCACAAGCCGCAGCTCGGGGATATCTTGTTGCTGGGCTCGGACGGCCTCAACGGTGAGGTCCCAGATTCCGAGATCCTTGAGCTGGTCGAGCGGTACCGCGACGACTTGGACAAGGGCGTCGAGACGCTGATCCAGTCGGCGTGCGACCACGGCGGCAAAGACAACGTCACCGTCGCGCTCATAAAGTACGTCGAAGCCTGAGGGCGGCGGCCTGGGCGGCTACGGGGCGTGCGGCTCGGGCCCGGCTTGGTCGGGCCACAGCCCCAGGGACGCGAGCCGATCTCGGGCTGTGATGCCTTGGCGGTGGGCGTCGATGTAGCGCTCTGGGGTTCCGGTGTCGGCCCAAAACGCGGTGGTCTCGTAGGTCGTGACCCGCGCGCCGGCGGCGACGGCCGGCAGGTAGCCCGCGCCAACCACGCACGAGGGGCCGTCCGGGAGTCGGTCGAGGACCGCGGGTCCGGCGATGTGGACGCCGCAAAAGACCCAGGCGTCATCGCGGGGTTCGGGGTGGATCGCGGCGAGGTGGCCCGCGGCGTCGAGGGCGACGGTGCGCAGGTCGGCGGCCTCGGGGGCCCGGGTGACCATCCAGGAGGCGTCGGCGCGGTCGCGCTCGCGGGCGCGGGCCATGGCGCCGAGATCCTCGACGAAGACGGCGTCGGCGTTGACCACGAAGAAGGGGGCGCGGCCGAGCCACCCGCGCAGCCTCGCGAGGGCGCCGCCGGTGCCCAGGAGATCGCGCTCGACGGAGACGTGGAACGCGACGCGCGGGAAGCGCGCGGCGAGGGGGCCGCGGACGTGGGCGGTCACGGCGCCTTCTAAATGGTGCGCGTTGACGGCGATGCGGCGGACGCCGGCCCGGACGAGGTGGGCCGCGGCCCAGTCGAGCAACGGCGCGCCCAGAAACGGCAACAGGGGCTTGGGCGTGTGCAGGGTGAGGGGGCGCATGCGGCGGCCCTCCCCGGCGGCTAAGATGACACCCTGCTCAACCACGGCGCGCCTCGGCCGCCTCCGGGACGACGCGGCACAGCACGTCCAGGGCCTCGCTGTATTCCGGGAAGCGCTGGAGCGCGGCGACCGCGTAGCCGACGGAATCGGCGAAGTAGCGGAGAAAGCCCGGGTTTCCCTTCACCTTGGCGATGTACTCGAAGCGACCCGCGTCCTTCAGCTTTCGCTGAATCGTCTGGAGGGCGAAGAGGTGCTCAAGGGTCGCGCGGTCGGCCAGGGCGTCATCGGGGAGCCGGGCGGCGACGCGCAGCCGGTGGTAGGTGTCGAGGAGGCGCGCCAGCACGGCGGGCCGCAGGACCACGTAGCTGTCGCGGAGCAGGGCGACGAGATCGTAGACCACCGGGGCGACGAAGGCGTCCTGGAAGTCGATGAGGACGAGGCCCCGGGCGGTCATCATCAGGTTCTGGCTCTGAAAGTCGCGGTGCGCGAGCGCGCTGGGGCCGGCGGCGAGTCGGTCGGCGACGGAGGCGAAGGCGGCCTCGAGGACGGCGCGGTCGGGGCCCGTGAAGCGACGGCTCTGGCGAGCCTCGATGCCGTACTCCAGGAAGTGCTCCAGCTCGGCGAAGAGGACCGGCCGATCGCAGCGGCGGTCGGCGTTGGGGCTCGGGGTCGGGGCCGAGGCGCTCGCCGCCTGAAACGCGACGAGCAACTCGAGGGCCGGCGCGTAGGTGGCCTCGGGGTCGGCGCCGGCCTCGAGAGCGTCGTAGAGGCGCCGGTCGCCGAGGTCTTCGAGCAGGATGGCGCCGGCGGCGAGGTCGACGCGGTCCAGCCGCGGTACGGGCAGCCCGATGGACTCGAGCCAGCGCGCCATGTCGACGAAATCCGCGCCGGCTGACGCGCCGGGCTTGCCCACCTCCTCGGAGGCGGGCCCCCCGCGCGGCATCGTCATCACGACCCGGGACACACCATCGGCGACCACGCGCCAGTAGCGTCGGAGCGAGGCGCCGCCCGGCAGCTCCACCACCGTCGACGGCGAGATCCCGGAGCCCTGGAGCCAGTCGGTCACCTCGGCGGCGTCGAAGTCGCGTCGGCTCTCGCTCACGTGGTCTCCAGGGCGGCTCGGTTCCGAGGGAGCCTAGACGCCGCGTCGCGGGGTGTAAAGGTGGGCACGAGGCGCTGGATGGCTAGTGTTGACGGGGCTTCGCGGCGCTCGTTGGACCTTGACACCCCCAGGACTCTTGCCTATGGTCGGGCCGCTCGGTGCCGGAACGGCGCCGTAAACTACGGAAATCATTGGCGGAAAAGCCTATGGTGCTCGCCTTCAGCCCCGAAGCGGATCGCGAGATCTCCGAGATCATCGACCGCTACCCCGACCGCGCCGCCGCCCTGATTCCGGTGCTGTTCGTCGCACAGGACGAGTTCGCCTACCTCAGCAAAGAGGTGCTTGAGCTTGTGGCGCGGCGCCTGGAGTTGCCGACGGTCACGGTCCTCTACACGGCGACCTTCTACACCATGCTGCGGAAGGAGCCGGTCGGGCAGCATCACGTCCAGATCTGCAGGACGTTGTCGTGCTATCTGCGTGGCGCGGACCAGCTCGCGGCGCTCGCCCAGCGCAAGCTCGGCATCCGAGTCGGCGAGACCACCGGGGACGGGAAGTTCACCCTTGAGGGCGTCGAGTGCTTGGCGGCCTGCGGCACGGCGCCGGTCGTGCGGGTCAACGACGTGTATCACGAGAGCATGACGCCGGAATCGTTCGAGGCGCTGCTCGACCGGCTGGCCGAAGAGCCGCCTGCCGCGGGCACCACCCGGTCGGCGCCGATGGGGACCACGCGCACCGCCGACGATGGGGGGACGGCCTGATGGGCGTCCAGACGACGAACTACCTGCTGCGACGCGGCATGGGCAAGGATTGGCGCGACCTGGCGACCTACCGCGCGGCGGGCGGGTACCAGGCGGTCAAGAAGGCCCACCAGATGGGCCCGGCGGCCGTCATCGAGGAGGTCAAGCTCGGCAGCGTGCGCGGCCGCGGGGGGGCCGGCTTCCCGGCCGGCATCAAGTGGGGTTTTTTGCCGAAGGACTCCGAAAAGCCGCGGTACCTGGTGATCAACGCCGACGAGGGCGAGCCCGGCACCTTCAAGGACACGTATTTCCTGAAGGAAGACCCGCACCGCCTCATCGAGGGTTGCATCATCGCGTGCATGGCGCTGAACGTCCACGCTTGCTACATCTATGTGCGCGGCGAGTTCTCCGAGCAGATGCGCACGACGTGGAAGGCGATCCACGACTGCTACGCGGCCGGCATCCTCGGGCGCTCGGTGATGGGCATCCCGTTCGCCCTGGATATCTACGTGCATCCGGGGGCGGGCGCGTACATCTGCGGTGAAGAGACGGCGATGCTGGAGAGCATTGAGGGCAAGCCGGGGCGGCCGCGGATGAAGCCGCCGTTTCCGGCGGTGAGCGGCGTGTTTGGCTGCCCGACCGTCATCAACAACGTCGAGACCATCGCCGCGGTGCCCCTGGTCATCGAGCACGGCGCGGCGTGGTGGACGGCGCTGGGCGTCGACCGCGACGGCGGCCCGCGCTTGGTGGGTGTCAGCGGGCACGTCGAGAAGCCGGGCCTGTTCGAGGTGCCGACGGGGACCAACATGCGCGACGTCATCTATGACCTCGCGGGCGGTCCCCTCGGCGGGCGCGCCATCAAGGCGGTGATTCCGGGTGGCTCGTCGTGCAAGGTGTTGCGCGGCGACGAGATCGACGTGCCGATGACCATCGATGGGCTGCGCGCGGTCGGGTCGATGCTCGGCACCTGCGGCATCATCGTGATGATCGAGGGCACCTGCATCGTGCGGGCGCTGCTGCGGCTGTCGAACTTCTACGCCCATGAGTCATGCGGCAAGTGCACGCCGTGTCGCGAGGGCACGGGCTGGCTCGCGCGCATCGTGGGCCAGCTTGAGGCTGGCACCGGGAAGCCGGGCGACGTGGACAAGCTGCTCGATGTCGCCAACGAGATCGACGGCAACACCATCTGCGCGCTGGGCGAGGCCGCGGCGTGGCCGGTGCAGAGCTACATCGACAAGTTCCGCGACGAGTTTCAGGCGCATATCGACAATCGCGGGTGCCCGTACGGCGACCACCCCACGCCGGGCGGCTTCGACGTGCCCGGCCTCCCCCATGTGAGCCACCACGCCTGAGTCGCGTGTCGCGACCAGGCCTCAGGCCCTCCAACGGCGCATCCCAGGGATACGAGCCCATGTTCGAGCAGGTGATGTTCTGGCTCTTCGGTGCGGGCGCCGTCGTGACGGCCGGTATGGTCGTCGTACCGCCCTTCAACCGAAACCCGGTCTACGCGGCGCTCGCCCTGATCGCGTCGTTTTTCTGCATGGCGGGCCTCTACATGCTGCTGCTGGCCCACCTGCTGGCCGTGCTGCAGATCCTCGTCTACGCGGGCGCCATCATGGTGCTCTTCCTCTTCGTCATCATGCTGCTCAACCTCAGCGACGCCGAGTTGGGCAAGCAGACCTCATCGATCGGTCAGGTCGTCGGCCTTGGCGCCATGGCCTTCATCACCGTGAAGATGGTGCTCACCCTCGCGACCTCTGCGGACAGCCTCCCCCGCGGCGCCGACCCGGTGGCCCCAGCGGTCTTGCTCAGCGACGGATTCGGCACGGTGGCGGTCGTCGGCGACGCCATGTTCCGGCACAATCTCGTGCCCTTCGAGCTGACCGGCATCTTGCTGCTCATCGCGGTCATCGGCGCGGTCGTGCTCGCCAAGAGGACCCTCTGATGGCGGAGACCCTCGCATTCACCGTACCGCTGAGCTGGTACCTCATCCTCGCCTTCGTGCTCTTCACCATCGGCGCCATCGGCGTCTTCACGCGCCGAAACGCGCTGCTGGTGCTGATGTCGCTTGAGATCATGCTGAACGCGGTCAACCTGACGTTTTTGGCCTTCGCCCGCACGCGCGGAGACTCCATCGGCCACGTCATCACCTTCTTCGTCATCGCCGTGGCCGCCGCCGAGGCCGCGGTCGGGCTCGCCCTGGTGATGGGTGTCTTCCGCCACACGCGCACGGTGAACGTCGACTCGCTGCGGGCGATGCGTCGATGAGCGCCCGCACCTTCGCCGACTACCCGGTCCCGCCGGCCCCGGAGCGCCGCTCATGACCACATCCGCGCCCACCGAGCTCCTCGCGCTCATCGTGCTGTTGCCGCTGCTTGGCGCGCTGGTCAACGGCATCGCCGGCTCGCGACTGCCAAAGTCCCTCGTCACCCTGGTGGCGACCGGCTCGATCCTCGGCGCCTTCCTGCTCTCGCTGGGTGCGGTCTCCGAGCTCGTCGAGCTCCGCGCGCGCAGCGGCGACGACGGCGCGATGCTGGTCACCAACCTGTGGTCCTGGATCGAGTCCGGCACGCTGACGGTGTCGGCCTCATTCATGCTCGATCCGCTCTCGGCCGTGATGCTGCTCATCGTCACCGGCGTCGGCTTTCTCATCCACGTCTTCTCGGTGGGCTACATGCACTCCGACAAGGCGTACTGGCGCTACTTCTCCTACCTGAACCTCTTCATGTTCAGCATGCTCCTGCTCATTTTGGGCAAGAACATCCTGGTGCTCTTCGTCGGCTGGGAGGGCGTCGGCCTCTGCTCCTACCTGCTCATCGGCTTCTGGTACGACGACATGCCCAAGGCCATAGCCGGCCAGAAAGCCTTCGTCACCAACCGCATCGGCGACTTCTTGTTTCTGCTCGGCATCTTCGTCCTGCTCTTCTTCAGCGGCGGCGACCTCGACTTCGTCCGCCTCCGCGACGTGGTCGGCCCCAACGGCGCGCTTCAGGACCCGCTGACCATCACGATTATCTCGCTGCTCCTCTTCGGCGGCGCCGTCGGCAAGTCGGCCCAGTTCCCGCTCTACGTCTGGCTCCCGGACGCCATGGCCGGCCCCACCCCGGTCTCCGCCCTCATCCACGCCGCGACCATGGTGACCGCGGGCGTCTACATGATGTGCCGCCTGTCGTTTCTCTTCGCCTCGTCCACGACGGCCATGACCGTCATCGCGCTGGTCGGGGCCGGCACCGCGCTCTTCGCCGCGACCATCGCGCTGGTCCAAAACGACATCAAGAAGGTCCTCGCCTACTCCACCGTCAGCCAGCTTGGCTTCATGGTGCTGGCCGTCGGCGTCGGCGGCTTCACCGGCGCCATCTTCCACGTGATGACCCACGCGTTTTTCAAGGCCTGCCTCTTCCTCGGCTCAGGCAGCGTCATCCACGCGATGCACCACGAGCAGGACATCCGTCAGATGGGCGCCTTGCGAAAGAAGCTCCCCGTCACTGCGGGCACCTTCTTCGTGAGCTGTCTCGCCATCGCCGGCGCCTTCCCCTTCATCAGCGGCTTCGTGTCCAAAGACGAGATCCTCTTCACCGCGTTCACGGCGAGCCACCAGGGCAACAGCCCCATGCTCATCGCTTACGGCCTGGCCGCCGCCGCCGCGCTCTGCACCGCCTTCTACATGTTTCGCCTCTACTACCTGACCTTCGAAGGCGAGTTCCGCGGCGACCACCACACCTACGACCACGCCCACGAAGAGCCGGTGATGACCTTCCCGCTCATCGTCCTCGCCCTCCTCGCGGCCACCGCCGGGCTCATCGGCCTGCCCGAGGTCACCCACGCCCCGCACCTGCTGGGCCAGTGGCTGCACCCCATCTTCGCCACCGCGATGAGCCACTATGAGTACAGCGAAAACCACAGCCTCGAGTGGGTGCTCATGGGCGTCGCGCTGACCCTGGCGCTCATCGGCGTCTTCGCCGCGCGCTCCATGTACAAGCGCCCCACCGCGAGCCTCCCCCCAGCGCCCACCGACGCCGCGTGGTACCGCCTGCTCATGGACAAGTGGCGCATCGACGAGCTCTACGACGCGACCGTCCTCACGCCGCTGCGCCGCCTCGCCGGCGTGCTGCACACCCAGGCCGACGTGAAGCTCATCGACGGCCTCTTCGTCCGCGGCACCGCGAAGGTCATCGGCCGCGTCGGCGACGGGCTCCGCCTGCTCCAAAACGGCGACGTGCAGACCTACGTGACGGCCGTGGTCGTCGGTCTCGCGTTCCTATTCATCTTCGTCGTCTAGGAGGCTCTAGTGGATAAGGGATTGAGGTGGATCCGAGACTGCGCGGGGCACGGGGGCGCAGCTCCCGAGGTTCGGCG
>CAZNZH010000170.1:1467-9377 GCA_964577445.1 uncultured Myxococcales bacterium | reverse complement strand
CGATCGACCCGGAGGCGGCCGCCACGCGCCGCGCCGACCCCTCCTGGATCGAACAGATCGACGCGGACCACCCGCTGCTGACCCCCGCGGTCATCGCCGAAGTGAAAGCGCAGATCCGCGAAAAACAGCTCCACGGCGAGGCACTCCGCGACGAGCTGCACCGCGTCCGCGCCGCGTGGCCCGAGATCCGCGAGCGCCTGCGCGACTCCCTGGTGCCGCCCGACGAGGTGGCCCAAGCCCTCAAAGACGCGGGCGCCACCTCACGCGCCAGCGCCATCGGCGTCGACCGCGCCCACTTCGAGCGCACCATCCGCGTGTGCCGGCACATCCGCTCGCGCTACGTCTCCTTCGATCTCATCGACGATCTCGGGCTGCTGGACGGCTTTATCCCCGAGGTCGTAGCCACCCTGGAGGGACCGGCCTCATGAGCGATCTCTGCCTCATCACCGGCGGCGCGGGCTTCATCGGCTCGCACATCGCGCGGCGCCTCGTCGCCCGCGGCGATCGTGTCCGCGTGCTCGACGATCTCTCGACCGGCGACCGGGCGAACCTCGACGGCGTCGACGTGGACCTGCGAATAGGCAGCATCCTGAGCCCCAGCGCCCTCCCCAACGCGATGAAGGGCTGCCGCTACGTCTTCCACCTCGCCGCCCAGGTCAGCGTGCCGGCCTCGATGGACGACCCGGCCCACACCCACGAGGTCAACACCACCGGCACCATGCGCGTCTACGAGGCCGCGCGGGCCGCCGGCGTCGAGCGCTGCGTGCTCTCGGCGACCTGCGCGGTCTACGGCGACGAGCCGACGCTGCCCAAGCGCGAGACCTCGGTGCTCGCGCCGGCCAGCCCCTATGCCGCGTCGAAGCTGGCGGGCGAGATCTACGGCCAGGTCTGGTCGCGCGCGCTGGGCCTCGAGGTCGTCGCGCTGCGCTACTTCAACGTCTTCGGCCCACGCCAGAGCCCCGAGGGCGGCTACGCGGCGGCCATCCCGGTCTTCGCGACGCGCCTGCTCGCCGGGCAGCCCGTGACGATCTTCGGCGACGGCGGCGCCACCCGCGACTTCGTCTTCATCGACAACGTCGTCGACGCCAACCAGCGCGCCGCCGCCGCGCCCGGCGTCGTGGGCCAGGTGTTCAATATCGGTACAGGTGTCCAGACCAGCGTGCTGGAGCTCTACCGGACCATCCGCGACGCCGCCGGCTCGAGCGCCGAGCCCTCGTTTGGGCCGGAGCGCGCGGGCGACATCCGGCACTCGGTCGGTGACATCAGCCTCGCCCGAGACGTGCTGGGCTGGACGCCCCGCGTCGGCATCAGCGAGGGCCTTGAGCAAACCGTCGCGTGGTACCAACAGGACTCAGAGTGAGCCACAGCCCGACCAGCATGACCGGCTTCGGCCAGTCCACCTTCGAGGCCTCTGGCGCGCGGTTCCGCGTGCAGATCAAGTCGGTCAACCACCGAAACCTCAATCTTCGCACGAACTTACCGACCGAGCTCGCCGGCTCCGAGGCCGACGCGCGCGCGCTCATCGAGGCCCGGCTGGGGCGCGGCGCGGTCGAGCTCTCGGTGCAGCTTGAGAGCGCCACCGAGCGCGACGTCGAGGTGATCATCGCCCACAAGGCGGCGACCCGCGTGATGGAGGCGCTGGCCAAGCTGGCGACCGAGGTGGGGGCGCCGATGCCCGGCCTCGATCTGCTGCTGCGGGTGGGCGACATCATCCAGATTCAGACCGCCTGCCTCGACGCCACCGCGCTCGCCGAGGGCTTCGCGGGCGCCCTGGGCGAGGCCGTCGAGGCGACGCTCGTGATGCGGACGGCCGAGGGCGAGGCGCTGGCGCGGGATATCGCCCAGCGGCTGGACCGGCTCGACGCGCTGCTGACCCGTTTTGAAGAGGCCGCGCCGCTGGTGCAGGCCGCCTACGAGACGCGCCTGCGCCTGCGCTTGCAGGAGGCGATGGAGCGGCACGGCATCGCACTCGACGAGTCGCGGCTGGCCACCGAGCTGGTGCTCTTCGCCGACAAGAGCGACATCACCGAAGAGACCGTCCGCGCGCGCAGCCACGTCGCGGCATTTCGCGCGCTGCTGGGCCCCCAGGACGACCCCCTGCGCGGCAAACGCCTCGATTTCCTGGCGCAGGAGCTGGGTCGCGAGGTGAACACCATCGGCTCGAAGTGTCGCGACGCCGGGATGGCCCAAGACGTCGTCGACACCAAGGTCGAGCTGGAGCGCATCCGTGAGCAGGTCCAAAACTTCGCGTGATCCCGAGCCCGCACGAGGCTTGATGGTCGTGCTGACGGCACCCAGCGGCACCGGCAAGACCACGGTCGCCGAGCGTGTGCTGGCCGCCGAGCCGAACCTGGCCTTCAGCGTCAGCCACACGACGCGCCCGGTGCGCACCGGCGAGGTGGACGGCCGCGACTACCACTTCGTCGACGACGCCCGCTTCGACGCCATGGTCTCCGAGGGCGGATTCGCCGAGCACGCCCGAGTCCACGCCCGCCGCTACGGCACCAGCCACGCCGAGATTCACCGCTTGTGGGCCGAGGGCCGCGACATCCTCTTCGACATCGACCCCCAGGGCGCCTTCCAGTTGATGGCCACCTACGCCGACGCCATCACCATCTTCATGGTGCCGCCGTCGATGGCGGTGCTCGAGTCCCGGCTCCGCGGCCGCCGCACCGACACCGAAGCGCAGGTCCAGATCCGCCTGTCGAACGCCCGCGGCGAGATCGCCTGCGCGCCGCGCTACCACTACCTCATCGTCAACGACGACGTCGACGTGGCCGCCCAGACCTTCCGCGCCATCCTCGCCGCCGAGCGCGCCAAGACCTACCGCCACGCCGCCAGACTCGCCAAATTACTCGCTACCACCGACGAAAAAGAGACCGACTGACATGAGCGCCCCCGTCCGCGTGCGCATCGCGCCCAGCCCCACCGGAGACCCCCACGTCGGCACCGCCTACGTCGCGCTCTTCAACCTCGCGTTCGCCCGCAAACACGGCGGCCAGTTCATCCTGCGCATCGAGGACACCGACCAGACCCGCTCGACGTCGCAGAGCGAGGAGGCGATCTTCGCCTCCCTGCGCTGGCTCGGCCTGACCTGGGACGAGGGCCCGGACATCGGCGGCCCGTGCGGCCCGTACCGGCAGAGCGAGCGCACCGCGATTTACCGCGAGCACGCCGAGCGCCTCATCGCCGCGGGCGAAGCCTACCGCTGCTTCGCGACCGCTGAGGAGCTCGAGGAGATGCGGGCGACCGCGCGCGAGCAGCGCCTGGCGACCTCCTATGACCGGCGCTACCGCGACCTCGCCCAGCCCGAGGTCGACCGCCGCCTCGCCGAAGGCCAGCCCTACGTCATCCGCATGAAGATGCCCCTGGACGGCCAGACCAGCTTCATCGACGCGCTGCGCGGCGAGATCAGCATCAACAACGCCGAGATCGACGATCAGATCCTGATGAAATCGGACGGATTTCCCACCTACCACCTCGCCAACGTCGTCGACGACCACCTGATGGGCATCACCCACGTCATCCGCGCCGAGGAGTGGATCCCGTCGACCCCGAAGCACGTCCAGCTCTACCGCGCCTTCGGCTGGGACACGCCGGCCTTCGCGCACCTGCCGCTGCTCCGAAACGCCGACAAGACCAAGATCAGCAAGCGCAAAAACCCCGTCAGCCTCGAGTACTACCAGCGCGCCGGGATCCTGCCCGAGGCGATGCTGAATTTCCTCGGCCGCATGGGCTTCTCGCTGCCCGACGAGCGCGAAAAGTTCACCTTCGATGACCTGGTGGCCGAGCTCGATCTCGGGCGCATCACCACCGGCGGTCCCGTCTTCGACCTGGCCAAGCTCGACTGGCTCAATGGCCTCTACCTGCGCGAGCTGTCGCCCGAGGCCCTGGTCGAGCGCCTGCAAGGGTGGCTGCTGGGCACCGACTACCTGCTGCGCGTCGCGCCCCTGGTGCAGGAGCGCATCCAGCGGCTCGAGCACTTCGTGACCTCGACGCCCTTCTTCTTCGCAGATGACTTCCCGTTAGAGGCGGAGGCCCTCATCCCGAAAAAGCGCGAGCGCAGAGAGTGCTACGCCGCGATGAAGGCCGTGGTCGAGGCCGTCGACGCCATGCGCGAGTTCGACACCGCCACCGTGGAGGAGGCCCTGCGCGCGCAGTGCGAGGCGACGGGGTTTTCGACGCGCGACCTCTTCATGATGGTGCGCGTCGCCATCACCGGCCGCACGGCGACGCCGCCCCTCTTTGAGTCCATGGAGGTCATCGGCAAGGCGCGCTGCCAAAATCGGCTGAGGCGCGCCGCGCAAGTCCTGCGCCCGTGAGCCTGGCGGAGTGGGTCGACGCGGCCCAGGGGATCCCGCCGTGGCTCGTGGTCGGCGGGCTCTTCGTCGCGTCCTTCGCCGAGTACGTCGTGCCGCCGGTCCCCGGAGACCTGCTGGTCCTCGTCGGGGCGGTGCTGGTCGCCAGCTTCGGCTGGTCGCCGATCCCGGTCTTCGCTGCCGTGATGGCCGGGGCGGTGGCCGGCGCCTTGGTCGACTTCGCCCTGGGACGCTGGCTGGTGCGGCACGGCACGCTGGGCCGGCAGAGCGAGCGCACCCGCGCCGCGGTGCAGATGATCACCGCGCGATTTCAGGGGCACGGCCCGTGGATCCTGGCGCTGAACCGGTTTGTCCCCGGCATCCGCGCGGCGTTCTTCGTGGCGGCCGGCGTGGCCGGGCTGCGGCCCGCGGTCGTCGTGTTCTGGGGGGCCGTGAGCGCGCTGGCGTGGAATGGGCTGCTGGTCGGCGCGGGGTTGGCGCTGGGCGACAACATCGACGCCCTGGACGCGCTCATGGCCCACTACACCCTCGTGGCGTGGGTCGTGGTGGGCGTGATCGTCGTGGCGAGCTGGTTTGGCGTCCGCCGAGCGCTCAAGAAGGCAGGATTCGCCTAGGGCGCTGGCCGTCTACCACCAGTGGACCTCGTCCAGACGCGGGTCCTGGGCCATGGCCGCCTCCCAAGGGCTGGCGGGCAGATATTTGGCGCCACTGTCGGCAAACATGCAGACGATATCAGCGGATTCGGCCCGCTCGGCGAGGCGCAGGGCCACGTGCAGCGTGGCGCCGGAGGAGACGCCGACCAGCAGGCCCTCCTCGACCGCGACGCGCTTACAGAGCTGAAGGGCCTGAGCCGCGGAGACCAGAAATCGCCCGTCCAGGCGCCCGAGATCCAGCAGCGGCGGCGCGAAGCCCTCGTCGACGCAGCGGATGCCTTGCAGCACCTCGCCCATGTGCGGCTCGACGCCGACGACGCGCACCTTGGGCAGGTGGTCCTTCAAGCAGCGCGCGACGCCGGTCACCGTGCCGCCGGTGCCGATGCCGGCGACGAAGTGGGTCACCGAGGGGAGCTGCGCCAAGATCTCGGCGCCGGTGCCGTGGTAGTGCGCGTCGACGTTGGCCGGGCTGAAGAACTGCCCGGTGAGGACGCCGCCCTCGGCCTTCGCCACCCGCTCAGCGAACTCGATGGCGCCCCGCATTCCGGCCTTGGGCGGGGTCTCGACGCGCTCCACGCCGAGGGTGTCGAGGATGTAGCCGATGGACGGCGCGACGCCCTCGGGCACGACGACCTTGAGGCGGTACCCCTTCTGTTTGGCGACGACGGCGAGCGCGATGGCGGTGTTGCCGGTGCTCGCCTCGACCAGCAGCGCGCCCGGCTCGAGCTGGTGGCGGCCCTCGCACTCCTCGACCAGGGCGCGGGCGACGCGGTCTTTGACGCTGCCGCTGGGGTTTTGGCCCTCGAGCTTCGCGAAGATGCGCACGCCGGCTTTGGGCGCGAGGCGCCGAAGCTCGACCAGCGGGGTGGAGCCGATGGTGTCGAGCACGCTCTGCGGGTGATTTTTCATCAGTAGTAGAAGCTCGGCATGCGCCCGAAGGTGATGGCGCCCAGCAAATTCACCGCGACGCCGAAGAGGATCACGGACTTGACGCGCCAGGTCAGCGGGCGCCCTCCGACCGCGAGGAGCGCGATGAGATACGGCAAATAGTCCATGGCGAACCGGTAGGCAAACTGTTCCCACCCGGTGTTCTGGTAGAGCAGCCCAGGGATCGCGGCGGCGGCGACCGCCAGCCAGAGCGCGCGGCGAATCGGCGGCATGGCGACCGGGCGCATCAACAAGAAGAGCACCGGCGTCGAAAAGAGCAGCCCCAACCCGTGCTTCGTGATGAGGACGTACGGGGCGTCGCTGACCAGCCGCGGGACGTTGACCAGGGCGGCCTGCAGATTGAGGTTGAGATACCAGGTGCTGAAGAGGCCGTGGTCGCGAATGCGCTGCGCGGCGCCGCCAGACAGGAAGCTGTGACCGAACTCGAGGGGCAGCCCGAAGCGGGCTTGGTTATAGGCGAGCAGGAGGCCGCCGACGGCCAAGATCGGCATGGAGAACAGGGTGCCTTTGAGGAGGATCTCGCGCCAGCGCCCGCTCTGCCAGCGGTTTTGAGGCATGAAGAGCTGCCAGGCGAAGAAGGCCACGCAGAACGCGATGGGGGTGCGAGTGGCCATCCCCAGCGCCAAGAAGAGGCCCGCGAGGATGGGGTGCCGGAGGTCGAGGGCGGCCATCATGAAGAGGACGTTGAGGGCGACGCCGAAGACCAGCGCGGAGAACCACACCTCGCCTCGGTTGGACGCGAAGAACGCGGTCGTGCCAAGGGCGAACGCCACGGCGAGCCAAGCGTTTTCGCGCCGCGTCCGGGTCGAGTGACCGCGCTGTACGAGCAGTTGCAGGAAGAAAAAGAGCAGCACCGCGTTGAGGCCGCCGACCGCGATGGTGATGACCACGTCGTTGGTGTCGTAGCCCCAAATGGCGACCAGGGGCATCAGCGCGACGGCCGGGAAGGGCGGAAACGACACGTAGTGATCGGTGGTGTCACAGACGCTGCGCCCGTTGTCACCGCAGGTGCGCGCGAGGTCGCCGGGCACGACGACCTTCCGCTCTTCGTTGTCGAGGGTGTGGAAGAGGTGCCTCTTCTCGTCGGTGGCGTCCGACCACGGGAACACGCCTCGCACCACGGTCCCGTCGAGCAGGGTCAGGGTCCGGATGGCGGCCCAGTCATTCCAGCCGCCGGCCTCGACGGTGCGGCGGATCGCGTCGCGGTAGCCGCGCGGGTCGTCGGGATCGGAACGCCACGCCGGCTCGCGCGGGGTCTCGGTGTCCAAGCGCCCGTCGAGGAAGCTCTGGGCGAGGTCGACGAAGTGAAACTGGGGCGAAGGGCGCAGGACGCGATCCCAGGCCGTGACGCCGTAAGCCGCGGTGACGACGACGAAGAGCAGCAGCGCGGTTCGCAAGTCGGGGCGGGTCACGGGAGGTGAACCTCGATGCCCGCCTCGGTGAGTGCGGAGATGATGTCTTCGATGTGCTCGTGACCGCGCGTCTCCATGGTGACGGTGACCCGCGTGGTGCCCAGGGGGCTGCGCATGAACGCGCGGTCATGCCCGATCTCGATGACGTTGCCGCGCTGGCGGGCGAGGATCTCCGCGAACCGGGCCAGGGACCCGGGCGAGTCCGCGATAGTCGCCCACATCCGCACCATGCGGCCGTCCTTGACCAGACCGCGCTCGATGATGCGGCTGAGCACCGTCACGTCGATATTGCCGCCCGAGCAGAGCAGCGCGACCTTGCGCCCCTCGATGGGCAAGCGCCCGTTGACGATCGCGGCGAGCGGCGCAGCGCCCGCGGCCTCCACGACCGCCTTCTCCACCTCCAGCAGCGTCAGAATGGCCGACGCGATCTCCTCGTCGTCCACCGTGACGATGTCGTCGACATAGCGAGAGACGATGGCGTGCGGGAGGTCGCCCACTCGCCCCACCGCGATGCCGTCGGCCAGCGTCCGCGCGGCGGGCACGGTCACCGGGTGGCCAGCGGCGACACTCTCCTTCAT
>CAZNZH010000170.1:0-1457 GCA_964577445.1 uncultured Myxococcales bacterium | reverse complement strand
GCATCGCCGCGGCCTCGACGCCGTACACCTTGATGCGCGGGTTGGTCTCCTTGATGGCGACGGCGATGCCGGCGATGAGCCCGCCGCCGCCGATGGGCACAACCACCGCGTCGAGGTAGGGGTTCTGCTCGAGCAGCTCAAGGCCGATAGTGCCTTGTCCGGCGATGATCGCGGCGTCGTCGAACGGGTGGATCAGCGTGCGCCCCTCATCGGCCGCAATTTGGCGCGCGACGGCCTGGGCGTCGTCCCAGCCAATGCCCTCCAAGCGCACCGCGGCGCCGTAGCGTCGCGTCGAGGACACTTTGATCAGCGGCGTGTACTCCGGCATCACGATGACCGCGTCGATGCCGAGCCGCTGGGCGTGATAGGCCACCCCTTGCGCGTGATTGCCGGCACTGGCCGCGACCACCCCGGCGGCGCGCTCCGCGGCCGTGAGCGTGGCGAGCTTGTTCATCGCCCCGCGCTCCTTGAACGAGCCGGTCATCTGGAGGTTCTCGAGCTTCAGATAGACCCTCGCGTCCAGCGCGCGGCTGAGCGTCGCCGACAGCGCGCACGGCGACTGGTAGACCGAGTCGCGGATGCGCGCGCGCGCCACCTCGATATCTGTGAAACAGACCGGCAACACAGCGCTCTTTCGACCATCCTCCGCCATATCCACCCCCTGGACGGGCGCGGGCCGCGACACCGAGGCGGGCGCACCCTAGCGAGGTGTCGCCGCGTCGTCAACGCGCACAACGCCACGTCCCACGCGCCGCGCCGGCGCCCTTTGCGCTGTGCGATCCCCGCCGCGTGACCACACCCGATATCCCGGCATATCCACAGCACCGCGGGTTTACCCGCAATTTGGCTAGATCCCCCGGTTCCGCTTGCGGGTGCGCGATCGGGTGTGTACACTCCTGCTGCCGTGAAATGTCGACACTCGCGCGGCAGTCAGGCGGGTCGGTCTCGCGGCAAGGCGTGATTACCGGAGCACATAGCCCCGGCACCTTCACATTGGACAGAACGGGAGACCTCGCTCATGGCTCAATCGGATTCCCAGGTCATCAGTACCCACATTGCCGTTTCTGGCGGAGTGGCCCAGATCACCATGGGAGAGTTACGGATCTCGGTCCCCCTCGGGAACATCGAACCGTTGATTCGCATCCTTCAGGCGGCCCGCCTCATCGGCGGCCTCGGCGCCGATTTCACAGCACCTGCGCCGGCTCCGGCCGGGCAGGTGGCCAGCGAGCCACGCGCCGCCGCCGTGCCGCGTGCCACGCCTGCGGCAGCGGCTCGCAAGGGCGCGGGGCCGAAGCGGCGCAGCCGAAAGCGCGTGGGCGACGCGCTTGAGGTGTGGATGGAGCAGAACCCGGGTTGGCACAGTGAGGCGACACTCCTGCAGGCTGTCGTCGACCAGCGAATGACCGACGCCAGCCCGAAGCGTGCGCTCAAGATCGCGCTCGGCAAGCAGCGAGGCG
>CAZNZH010000169.1:0-9396 GCA_964577445.1 uncultured Myxococcales bacterium | reverse complement strand
CGGGCATCGCGATGGTCCCGCCGTGCCCCTTGTTGTAGTCCTCCCCGTTCTGAACCGAGCTCACGCGGCGCTGGACGCTCTCGTCCAGAGCGTCCACCAGCGTGGACTGTAGCGCCTGCGCGTCCAGCGGCCGCGGGTTGATCAGCGCGTCCATGCGGTCGTAGAAGTCGTCCGCGCTGCCCTCGTACTGCGCCATGCTGAAGGGCACGAAGCCGCCGACGCCCTCCGCCAGCGCCCGGTTCGGCAGGGTCGACGGCTCCTCAGCGCCGCGCCAGCGCACGGGGCGAAACGCCTTGAAGCCCGGGCCGTTCGCGGTCGTGTCGGGGTCGAACAGGAACGTCCCACGCCAGAAGCGCCGGCGGCCGATGGTGCCGTCGGGCTGCGCGTCCGCGGCCAGCAGCACGCCGTATGTGTCGGTCCCCTGCGGCACCCAGCGCGCGACGATCATCACGTGGCCGTATGGGTCGGCGTAGATGGTGCCCGGCCGCATCGCCAGGCGCGTCATCGGCACGGGGTAGTAGTCCGTCGCGTCCTGCTCGGGGCCCGTCCGCCCGTGTCCCGAGTGCACGCCGCTGGCCACGCTGCGACGAACGAAGCGCTCGAAGGCGCGAACCCCATTGGCGCCCTCGCAGGGCTCCGCGTTCGACGAGAGCTGCCCGCAGCCGGGGGCCCGCGCCGACGTCCCGCGCCCGCATCGGCGAAACGCGAAGGGCAGGCCCATCTTCCACGCGTAGTAGGCGCGCAGGAAGTAGGGGAGGTCGGCGCAGTCGGGCTGAAACCGGAGCTCGGACTCCTCGTCCCACCCGAAATGATTGAAGAAGAGGTTGCGGTCCGGGTCGCGCAGCAGCACCGAGAGGTTGGGCCAGGTCAGGTCCTCGTCGAGCGGGTAGTCGAAGAGCGACTCGACGAACGCGGCGAAGAGGGCCTCCGTGCGCGGGCCCCAAGCCCGATTGGGGCGCCAGACCGGGTCGAGGTCGGCCGGATCGCCGGTGACGTCCGCTCCCGGGTCCGGGCCGTTGCGGCAGGTCAGGCGCTCGCGAGCCTGCCGGGTGACGCTGAAGCGGCTGCACGCCCAGACGTCCTCGCCGTCGCCGAACACCGCGCTCCAATCGCCGGCCCCGGGCTTGTCGATGGTCGCCACCCAGGTCCACGGCGGGCCACCGAGCCGGCGCAGGGCCGGGCGCAGGGTCTCGCCTTGAGGGGTGGTCAGGGTCAGGCCCGCCGGCCCCAGCTCGCGGTAGCTCGAGACCATGATCCGCTGGGGTTGGCGGGCGTTGGGTGTGAGCGGCGAGAAGCGGATCGAGGTCTCCGCGCCGTCGCCGCACGCCGCCGGCGCTGAGCTGGCGGCCGCGTCGCGCAGCACCGCGGCCCCGATCAGCTCGGCGCCCGGCGTGCCCCCCAGCACCACCGCGCGAGTGATTCGCTGAATGAACGCCGTCCGCGAGGTGCCGCGACCCAGCTCCAGGTTCGAGACCGTCACGCCGTCATTGGTGAACAGTGTCTCGCCACCGTCATCACAGGGCACCAGGTACTCGGCGAAGCTGTGCAGCACCATCGGCGTGCCGCGGGCGTCGCGACCCAGATACAACATGATGTGTCCGGGCATATACAGCAGGACGACGCCGCGCTTGGCCGCCGCGTCGATGAGGAAGAGGCGGTCGCGCTCCGACTCCACCGGGCTCAGGTCGATGGAGAAGGTCCCCGAGCCCGCCTGGTCCAACGAATAGCGCGGCAGCTCCAGCCCGACGCTCTCGAAGACGCTCATCAGAAAGCGCGAGCAATCGAGCCCGCCGTCCTGGCCACCCCAGCCGTAGCGGGCGCCCAGCAGCGTAAACGCGCTCCGCAAGATCGCCCGACGCGTCAGCGGCTTCACCGCGCGCGTCAACCCCTGCTGCGCGGCCGCGCGGCTCAGGGGCGCTGAGAGCTTCGCGTCGCTCGAGATCCAGCCCTGCGTGTACGGGGTCGCGGCCAGCAGCAGCCCGCCGGGCCAGGTCCCCAGCACGCGCAGCACCTCGCCCGGGTGGATGGAGCTGCAGTTGTTGCGATCGAAGCGCAGATCGACCGGCGCTCGGTAGAGCCCCTCCGCACGCGGTGTGCAGCGCACCGGGATGAGCCCCTCGGCCTTCTGCCACTGCGGCGCGACCGCCGGCCAGCGCGAAGGCGGCCGAAGCGCCTCCAGCTCAGACGCCTTCAGCCGGCTCCCGTCAGCTCCTACGTAGTCACCGGCCTTGACCCGGCCCCGAATCGCGTCGAGCCGCTCGGTGAGTCGCGCGTGCAGGACCTCCGGGCTCACCTCGCCAAACAGGTCGCTGCGGCCGAGGTCTTCTCGCAGCGTCGCCGCGTTGTGAGCGCGCACCGCGACCTCGCTGAGCAGCACCTCATCGAGGGCTGCGTCGCCGATGCGCCGCTCCCACGCCGCGAGGCGCAGGTCCTCGGGGCTGACCCCCGGGACCGCGGCGCTCTTGGCCGTCGCGGGGCAAGAGTCAGCGCGGCGGGCTGGACGCTCGGCGGCCGCGCTGGTGCCCGCCGGCGCGTCGCGCACGGGGGCCTCGTGGACGCACCCGGGCGCGCCCGCGGCGAGCAGGAGGACAGACAGGCACGTGCGTATGAGTTGACGTCGCATCATCGCAGTATACCTGCAACCCGCGAGCGCGCCCTCTTCCTCCGCCCTGGTCGAGCCCCTCGCCGCGGCCGGCGCGTTGTCGCGGCGGGCTGCTCGCTACGCCTCAAGTCGGCACACCCGGTCACGCCGTGAATCCTGTTGGCCGCCTCGGGACTTGGTGCTACGAGTCTCGGCCATGTCGCCATATGCCCGCCGGCCTCGCCCATGACCCGTCGATGAGTACCGCGGACCCGAAGCAAGCGCAGCGCGACTCGACCCAGGGCGTGGGGCGCGGCGCGGCGGTCAACCTGGTCGGCCTCGCCGCGCGGACCCTGCACCCGCTCTTCTTGGTGCTCGCGACCCGCCTCTACGGCCCCGCGGTCGTCGGCGTCTACCTGGTCGCGGTCCAGTTCGTCGACATCGTCCAGAGCCTCGCGGTCGGCGGCTTCAAAGACGGCGTGGTCATGTACGTCGCCCGCTACCGCGACGTGCCCGAGACCGAGGGCGAGGTCTACCGCGTCATCGCCAACGCGGTCGCCGTCGTCCTCGGCGCCGGGCTGCTCTCCATCGGCGTCGTCCTCGCCGGCGGCGGCCTGCTCCTCCACACCCGCGGCGACCCGGAGCTGGCCAGCGCGCTGCTGCCGTTGGCCCTGACCATCCCGCTCTACGGGCTCGCCGAGGTCGCCGTCGCCGCCACCCGAGCGCGCCTCATCATGACCTACGACGCCCTCATCAACGGCGCGATCATCCCCGCCGTCATGACCGTCGCGGCCGTCGTCTTCTGGTATCTGGACATGGGTCTGGCCGGGCTGGTCCTGGCCCGCGTGCTCGGCATCACGGTCGGCCTCAGCGTCGCCGTCGCCTCCTACGCCCGCCACTTCGACGTGGCGCGCACGATCTCGGCGCTGCGCACGCTCCGATTGCATCGAGAATTACTCACGTTTTCGCTGCCCCAATCCCTTAACATCACCTTCAGCCGCCTCATCATGAAGGTCGACGTCATCATGCTCGCCTACTTCGGCGTCGAGGCCTCACTCATCGCCTTCTACGGCACCGCCGCCGACATCATCCTCAATATCCGCCAGGTGAAGTTGGCCTTCTCCGGCGCCTACGCCCCGCTGCTCGCCCGCCAATATTACCAAGGCCGCCACGACGAGCTCGAGCGCAGCTACAACGACGTCCTGCGCTGGACCACCGCCCTGGTCCTGCCGGTGGTCTTCGCGGTCGTCGTCTTCCGCTCCGAGCTCCTGCTGCTCTTTCACCCCAGCTACACCTACGACAACACCTTCATGCTCCTGCTGGTCAGCACGCCGCTGCTGGCCGCCACCATCGGCCTCGCCGGAAACGTCGTCATCATGACCGGCCACTCCTGGTGGAACCTCTTCAACTCCTTTTGGATCGCGTTCGCCAACATCGTCGCCAACTCCTTCTGGATCCCCAAATACGGCCTGCTCGGCGCCGCCGGGGCCACGCTGATGGCCTCTTTGAGCCTGGTGGTGCTCGAGAACGTCGAGGTCTGGGTGTTGGTGCGGCTGCGCCCAGACCCCCGACGCCTCTACAAGCCCTACGTTGCCGCGGCCTTCGCCGCGCTCTCCGCCGCACCGGTCTTCCTGCTGGGGCTCGAGCCCCTGCCACACAAGATCGCCCTGACCGCCGTGGTCGTGGCCGCTTACCTCGTCGCGGCCGTGCGCTTGGGGCTCGACCCCATCAGCACGCTGGTGGCCCGGTTCGCCCGCCGCAGTGAGGCCCGCTCCGGCTGAGAGGGTGGCAACACCTTCTAAGCACGGAGCGCGCGGAGCGCCCGCGCGTCGCCGTCGGCGGTGCGATTCGGCGGACTGCATTGCGGTCGCGACAGGGTTGGGCCAGCATCGGCGCCCCGTGAGTGGTGATGGCACAGTGGGACGGAGAGGATACGCGGTTCGGCAAGCTGGCTCAGGGGGTCGTGAACCTCGTCGAGCACCGGCCTTGGCAGGTCGTGGCCTTCAGCTTGCTCTTCTTGGGGGGATCCATCTGGCTCGCCATGGGCCTGCGGGTCGACGACGACCTGAAGGTCCTGCTGCCGCCGCACGCCCAGTCCATCGAGCGTCTGGAGGCGCTCAAAGCGCGGATGGGCAACCAGAGCGATCTGATCGTCTCCATCGAGAGCCCGTCTCGGGACGCGAACCTCGCGGCGGCCGCCGCCATCGCTGAGCGGCTGCGCGCCCGCGACGACATCCGCTTCGTGGTCTTTCGCCAAGATCGCACCTTCTTCGAGACCAACCTCCTGCTCTACCTCGGCCTGGACGACCTGCTCGATCTTCGCCGCCGCGTCATCGACCGCATCCAGACCGAGGTCCGAAGCGAGCTCAGCCTCGGCTTCGACGACGACGACGAGAACGCGCCAAAAGACAAGGCGGCGACCGGCGAAGAGACGCCGATCGACGACCCGCTCGACATGGGCGAGGACGAGCTCCGCGAGCGCTACGGCATCGACGAGAAGATGCCCGAGTACTTCGAGGCCGACGAGGGCCGCGTCATCGTGGTCACCGCGCGGCCCATCACCGGCACCACCGACGTCTCCTTCGTCCGCGCCCTCGTCTCCGGCGTCGAGGCCGACATCGCGGCGCTCAACCCGGCGAGCTTTCACCCCGACATGGCCGTCCACATCGAGGGCGCGTACCCGGGGCGGCTCGGCAACATCTCCAGCATCGCCGGCGACGCAGCCCGCGGCTCCTCCGTCGCGGTGGTCCTCCTCATCGCGTGCCTGCTCTTCTACTTCCGCAGCCCGCGCACCATCGTCTTGGTGATGATCCCGCTGACCACCTCGGTCGTCGCGGCCCTGGCCTACGCGGACCTTCGCTACGGCTTCCTCAACCTCGTCAGCGCCTTCATCTTCGCGGTGCTGCTCGGCATGGGCATCGACTTCGGCATCCACATCCTGGGCCGCTACGAGCACGAGCGCATGCGCGGCCACTCGCGCCCCGAAGCCACCCGCATCGCGCTCGGCACCACCGGCGCGTCGACCTCGGCCGGCGCCCTCTCCACCATCGGCGTCTATTGCTGCCTGATGGTCGCCGACTTCCAAGGATTCGCGCAGTTCGGCGAGCTCGCGGCCGTCGGCGTGTTGTTGGCGCTCGTCGGCGTCATCCTGTTCATGCCGGCCTTCATCACCGTGACCGAGCGATGGCGGCCATGGCGGTTGGGGCGGTGGCGCAAGGCGGCGACGGCGAGTCAGACCACCGGTCCGCGCCCCACGCGCCATCGCTACGACGCCCGCACCATGGGCCTGGCCGCGTTCACGGTCCTGGTCGGGTTTGGGGCGGCGGGCTACGCGGCCCTGCACCTCGACGGTATTGAATTCGAGTATGATTTCGGGAAGTTGGGCCCAAAGAAGGCCGAGACCGATCCCGACTCTGACGACGCCGCCAGCGCCTGGAAAGACGCCGTCGGCAAGGAGAGCACGCTCTCGCCGGTGGTCGCGCTCACCGATAGCCGCGAACAGACCGAGGCCACGCACCGGCTGCTGGCCGACCTCGACACGATGAGCGAAGAGCAGGCCGACCTCATCGAGGTCATCCGCGCGGCGGCCGACGCGAAGCGGCCCTTTCAGCTCCCGTCCGCCGCCGCCGAGGCCGCCCACGCCGCGGTAGAGGCCGTCAACGCCAACGACGGAGACGACGATCTGGTCGGCAGCGACTCCGGCGGCGGTGTGGCCCCCGAGGCGCGATTCGACGCGCTCGGGACCTCGGTGGCCGGCGTCGGCGGGCTGACCCCGGGCGCGCTACAGCGGCTCGCCCCGCTGAGCGGCGACCGCATTCGGCTGATGCAGCGTTCGCTCGCGCAGGTCTTCTCCATCTTCTCGTTCGTCCCCGAGCGCCAAGAGGACAAGCTGCTCGTGATTCGCGACATACGGTCGCGCATCGAGCGCAAACGCGGCGCGCTCTCCAAGGAGACCCAAGATCGCCTCGACGAGACGTTTCGGTACCTCGAGGTCGACAAGGCCGTGGGGATCGAGGATCTGCCACAGTGGATCACCCAGCAGTTCCGCGATGAGCAGGGCCACATCGACCGCTTCGTGCTCTTCAGAAACCGGGGATCCAAGGCCGACTACGCGGTCGCGAAGGCGGTCCAGGTCGGGTTCTTCGACCTGCCGACCAGCGCCGGCGTGGTCAAGACCAGCGGCAACGTCTACGTGATGCCCGAGGTCATGGACACCGTGAAGAAGGACGGCCCCCGCGTGATCGCCCTGGCTATCGGCGTCGTCATCGTCACCGCCATCATCATGTTCCGCACCATCTCCGGCCTGCTCGCCGTCACGGTCACCGTGCTGCTGGCGGTGCTCTGGCTGCTCGGCCTGATGATGTTGCTCGGCTGGAAGGCCAACTTCTTCAACATCATCGCGGTGCCGCTGCTCTTGGGCATGGGCCAGGACTACGCGATCCACGTCTACCACCGCTACGAAACCGAGGGACCGGGGCGTCTGCGGCGCGTGCTCCGCGAGACGGGCGGCGCCGTCTTCATGACCACCCTCACCACGGTGTTCGGCTTTGGCGGCATCCTCTTCGCCAACCACCGCGGCCTGCTGTCCCTGGGATGGATCTCGGTCGTCGGTTTGGTGCTCTGCTTTGTGGGCGCCGTGGTGCTGCTGCCCGCGATGCTCGTCGTGCGAGACGGCATCCAGGCGCGCCTCAGCCAAGAAAAGTCAGCGGCCGACTGATCGGCGCCCGAGCGCGCCCGCAGCCCGGCGCGGCGCTCGGCGTAGGCGATGTCGCTCTGCCACAGCCGCTCGGCTTGGCGCGCGACCAGCCCGCGAATCCGCGGGCTCTCTGGCCGGCTCGATGGGCGCGCCCGGACGTCGCCCCTATATAGATGTTACGGCGGGTCAGGTGAGCGCGAGTCACCGCCGCGGGCCCTGCGCCGGGCGCGGCGTGGCCCAACCGCCTCAAAGGGGTCTCACCGGAGGCGTCAGGGGTGCTGCGAGAGGCAGGTCTTGAAGTCGCTGACGACCGCGCCGAGCGCGTTGGCCAAGGCCAGCTCATCGCCGGTCTTCACAAAGGTCGTCAGCCCGGTGCCGCCCTCGGCCGCGATGGCCTCGAGCTGCTGCTCGTTGCCCTGAAACCCAAACCCGATGACGAAGGTGCGCACGCCGAAATCCGTGTAGAGCGCCCGCGCCGCTTCGGCCGCCGCCTCGCCGTCGCCCCACCCGCCGTCGCCGCACGCGTTCTCACCGTCGCTGAGCAGCACCAGCGCGCCGCCGTAGCCGCCGAAGTTTGCCGCGGCCCCCAGCACCATGTCGTTCATCGCGCTCGCCAGCGGCGTCCCACCGACCGCCGGGTGGGTGTCAAACCATGCGCCGAGCGCCTCCGGGGCGTGCGGACCCACCGGGACGTCGGGCCGGGGCGTGGTCATGCAGCCGGCGTTTGTCGGGAAAAAGGTCAGGCCGAACAGCGCGTTGGGGTTATTCGCCACCAGCCCCACGACGCTCGCGCGCACCTGGCTCCACTTCGCCTCCATGCTCGCCGAAGCGTCGACGAGCAGCATGACCGACGGGATGCATGGCGCGAAAACGCATTGTCCCTCGATGCACAGGTGCTCGGCCGAGCAGAGCGTGGCCTCGCTCTCGAACGCGGTCCCGCTCGGGAGACAGTGGCTGTACGCCGCCGGCCCGACGCAGCGGGTCGCGTGGGGCTTGCACACCAACGGCTCGCACTCGCCCGTCGACTCGCTGCAGCGCTCGTCGTCTCTGCACTTCGCTGGGTTCCGGTAGCCGTCTCCCTCACGGTCGCACACCGCCGTCGCGTCGGCCTGCAAGCAGAAGGGCTGGTTCGGCGCGCAGTACAGGCACTGTCCAGCCGAGCACACCTTGGCGTCCGGGCAGGCGTGTATCGTGTCCTCGTACCCGGTCCCGCTGTCCCGGCACCGCCGATAGCTGCCCTCGCCCACGCAGACCAGCGCGCCCGGCTCACAGACCGTGAGTCGGCAGGTCCCCGATGGGTCGTGACACCCCTTGCCGGCGTCGCACCGCTGCACGGCGTAGGCGTCACCCGCGTCGGCGCACCTCAGCGCGGCCTCCGCGTCCAGGCAGGCTCGCTCGCCAGCGCTGCAACTGAACACGCCGTCGGGCGTCTCCGGCACGTAGAACTCGACCGGCCCCGCAGCCCCGCCCGCCTCGAAAGGCGAGCCGGCCACCAGCGAGCCGGTGGAGCGGCTACCGACGTTGGACGCGTCGCTGCACGCGAATAGACCGCAGGCGACGAGGACGCAGATGGGGCGGGAGTGACGCAGGGGGTGGTCTCCACGCGAGGCGAGCTCGTACTTTAGCGCATCTTCGTCACCGGGGCGCCACCGCGGTGACCAAACCGTCGTATCCCTGCGCTGGGGGCGTCTCGGATGTTGTTGAACTATTTAGTGATTTCGTGCATTGACGCGGCCGGTCCTCGTAGGGGAACCTGGGGGCGGAGTGTCCGGCGGCAGAGCCCGCGTGATCGGAGACGACTTACGCGAAGCTCGTGTCACCGAGCCGCCGGACATTCCAAACCGCCCGCTCCAGCCGACCCGGCCAGCCGAGCCGGCCAGCCGAGCCGGCCAGTCGGTCCGGCCAGTCGGTCCGGCCAGTCGGTCCGGTCGGTCGCCGCCGACCGTTTCGCGGCCGCGAGCACCCGGACCGGCTCCCGACCTCCGCCGACGGTGCGGTGGTCAGCCGCGGCTGACAGCAGCGACCGATCGGCCAGCCCACGGTGCGGGCGGCGGGCTTCGGCGCGGCTAGACCTGATTGGTCACTCGTCCGGTTCGCGGTCGCGCACGCCTTGAACGCG
>CAZNZH010000168.1:0-9396 GCA_964577445.1 uncultured Myxococcales bacterium | reverse complement strand
CATCGACGAGATCCACCGCCTGAGCCCGGTGGTCGAGGAGATCCTCTACCCGGCGATGGAGGACTTCCACTACGACCTCATCATCGGCGAGGGCGCCTACGCTCGGAACATGAAGATTCAGCTACCGCAGTTCACCCTGGTCGGCGCCACGACGCGGCAGGGCATGCTGACGAGCCCGCTGTGGGACCGCTTCGGCATCGTCAACCGCCTCGAGTACTACGCCATCGACGACCTGGCGACGATCGTGCGCCGCTCGGCGAGCCTGCTGAACATCGCCATCGACCCCACGGGCTGCCTGGCCATCGCGCGCCGCTCCCGCGGCACCCCGCGGGTCGCCAACCGCCTCTTGCGCCGCGTCAGAGACTTCGCAGAGGTCGAAGGCGACGGCCGAATCGACGACGCGACAGCGGACAACGCGCTACAGCGAATGCAGGTAGACGCCGCCGGCCTCGACACCATGGACCGCGCCTACCTCAGCACCATGGTGGAGAAGTTCGCCGGCGGCCCGGTCGGCGTCGACACCATGAGCGCGGCGCTCAGCGAAGCCCGCGGCACCCTCGAGGACGTCGTCGAGCCCTACCTCATCCGCGAGGGCTACCTCCAACGCACCGCCCGCGGCCGCGTCGCGACGCCCCTGGCCTGGCAACACCTCGGCATCAAGCTCGGCACGCCGCCCCAAGGCTCGCTCATCTGACGCATCCGCGCGGTGTGCCGGGCGCTCCCGAGCGTCGGGCACCGAGCCCCCGTCGGTGCCGAGCGAGCAGGGTGCCCCGCCATCGCTGGGGGCCGGCGGTTGAGCGCGAGCGGCTGCTTCCAATTGAGAGTCCGAGTTTCAATTCGGCACCGCCTCCGTAAAACCTGGTCGCAATGAGCCCTACGCGAGCGCCTTCACAGGCGCCGACTCCAGCTCCGCCAAAGCCTGCACGATGCCCCCCGGGTACGGGCTTCGGCGTCTGGCTCTGAGCGTCCAGGCGCAGCTCCCAGCGAATTATCAATTGATCGCAGCTCGATAGTTCGCCGGGGCCATCTGCACGGCGCGCAACATCTCTTGGCTCCGCCGGCCTTGGAAGTAGTTCCTCACAAACCTACGGAACACTCGGTCTGCGCGCCGCTCGGCGAAAGCGCGAGGGTCCCGTCGGACCTCCAGCAGGGGCTGTCGCGCGCCTGACCGCCGTGGCTCGCCGGCTCAGCGCTGCTCGAGGTAGTCGGCGAAGAGTTGGGTGGCGTAGAGGTAGGTGCCGTCGCTCCAGACGCCGATGCCGGTGAGCTGGTAGGCGGGGTTGAGCAGGGCGTCGCGGTGGGCGGGGCTTTTGAGCCAGAGGTCGAGGAGGTCTCTGGCGGCGGTGGGGCCGGGGGCGGACTTGGCGAGGTTTTCGCTGGCCAGGCCGTAGCGGGTGATGCCGGCCTCTTTGAGTCGGTGGGTGAAGCGCGGGTGGGCCGCTACCGGGGATTTGTGGCCGAAGTACTTCAGGCGCGCCATCTCCTCGCTGTGGGCGGTGGCGGCGGTGGCCAGGGCGGCGTTCGGGTCCAGGGGGGCCGCTCCCTGGGCGTCGCGCTCGGCGTTGACCAAGGTGAGGAGCTCGGCGGCGAGGGCGGCGCGGGCCTTGGCGCCGAGGAGGTCTTTGGACTTGGCGGTCGGCGCCGCCGCGGCGGGGGCGGGCGTCGTCGCGCCTTTGCGCGCGGGGAGGGCGGCCGCCGGCTCAGCGGGGACCAAGGCCGCCAGTGGGGGCTTCACGGGCGCGGTGTTCGACCACGGGTCCAGGTCGTCGAAGGCCCCGGCGTCGCCGCTCGGTTCGCCCCCATCGTCGGCCTCGCCGCCGTCGCCCTCGCTCGCGCCGGCCCAGGGGTCGTCGGCGTGGGGCTGAGCGGCGCTGCCTTGGGGGGCCGGCTGCCGGCTGCTCGGGCGGTAGACCCGCGCGGGCGGCGCGCTGTCGTAGCTGGGCGCAGCCGGCGGGCTCGCGCTGGGCGCCTCGTAGTCGCCGCCCTCATCGTCGTATCCGTCGCCGCCCTCATCGTCGTACCCGTCGCCGCCCTCGTCGTCGTATCCGTCGCCGCCCTCGTCGTCGTATCCCTCGGAATCATAGGGCTGATCGAAGGACTCGGGCTGCGGAGCCCGCGCGGCGGGCGGGCCCTGGCGACGCGCCTGGTTGGCGCCCTCGGGGATCCAGTCCGGCGGCGGGCCGCGGCGGCTGGGGGCAGGGCGGTACGCCGGTTGCGGCTGGTAGGCCGGCTCGCCATAGACCGGCTCGCGATAGACCGGCTGCGGCGGGTAGTAGACCTCTTCCTGGACGACGACGGGCGCCGCTTCAGCCGCGAGCGCCGCCGCCAGGATCGCCGCGCCGAAGAAGATGCCAGCGCCTCGCAGCACGCGGCGGCCGTGCCGGTAGCGCGGGTGGCGCGGGCCGTGGACCTGGATCTGGACCCGCGGCTCGCCCGCCACGATGCCCCGAGCGTGGTGGGGGGCCCGGGCCAGGACGGAGGGCGCTGACAAGGTGAGCGCCGTCAGCAGCACGAGGGCGGAAACGCGGTGGGGTGTCGTCATGGCCTGGGCCTCGCGCGGGCGGGGGGATGAGGCTCAGACGCCGCCAGCGCCTCCGCATTCATCCCGCCCTGCGCTCGGTGGACCTCAAGCCTCGACCCCGCGTCCCAGCGAGCGAGCGCTCAGCCCCTCAGCGTCGCCGCGACGATGCCGGGGACCTTCAGCCAGCTCGGGGCGGCCTCAAACGCCGTCAGTCTCCGGCCGATCTCCGCCGTGTTCTTGTTGGTGACGAACCACGGGGGCTTCGGGAAGACCCGGAAGGGCCCGCGGATGACGGTCTTCTGGGGCTTGTCGAACATGAGCGAGTTGTGGACCACGCCGACACCGCTCTGGATGTCGTAGATGTCGTGGCCCGGGAACGCACCCCAGCTCGTCGAGACGAACGCGTAGGCGAGGGCCGGCCAGTGGTTGATGACGATCGAGCCGTAGCGCAGGTTCGCCACGGCGCGCTCGAGGGCGTCGGCGACCGCCTTGTCCTTCAAGCTCGCGGGATGAATCAGGATCGAGGCGTTCAGCGTGCCCCAGACGCGGTCGTTACAGAAGTCCACGGCGCGGTCGATGTACTCGGCCACCGAGCCGGCCTCGAGCGTCGCCTCGCAGAAGAGTCCGCAGAAGGCCTCGGTCTGAAAGCAGGGGTCGTCCGCGTTCGCCGTGTCCACGTCGCTGATCAGCGTCCAAGGCAGCCCGTCGGCGCGTGGCTTGCCGTACTGCTCGGCGTCCGGGTGCTCTTTCATGAAGAGGTTCCAGCGCTCCTCCGCCCCGGGGTAGTAGGCCCGCCGACGCGGCGTCTGCTCGAGCGTCTTGCGCACCTCGTCGAGCAGCGGCCGCCGCCCGTCCCAGCCCTTGTGCGTGATGAGCATCCGCGTGGCGTTGCAGTTGAACCCCGCGTTATTGCACAGCGACGACGCGATGTTCGCGCCCTGGAACTCGCGGTCGGACGCGCTCCACGGGCCGGGCACGATGATCATCGGGCTGACGTTGCCCAGCTCGCTCGTGATGCGCTTGGTGTTGACAGGGGTCTTCGCTGCCTTTCGCCGCGCCCCGTCCGGCCCGCCGCCAAACACGATGGCGTCATGGGTCTTGTCGGAGCCCGTGATGTGGATCTCGTCGATGTCCGGGTGGTTACAGAGGTACTGCCCCTCGACCGCGCCGCCGTAGACGACGCGGAGGAAGCCGCGCTCGACCAGCGACTGAAACGCCTCGGCCACGAAGGGCCCCAGGTACTCGTTGACCGGGTTCATCTTGAGGACACAGACCTGATCCTCGACGAAGAGCTTGTAGAGCACGTCCATCGGCCCGATCGACGCGACGTTGCCGGCGCCCAGCACCAGCGCCACCTTGCCCTCGATGGTCCCGCCCGCGGCCTTGGTCCGGTAGATGTGGGCTTGGTTGTCGCGCAGGTTCTGCTCGGTGACGCCCGGCTCCATCCAGATCTCGCCGGTAAATCCTGCGTAAAAGACCTTGTCCCAGACGTCAGCCGGGAAGACCTCGGCCGCCACCTGGCCCTGCCCGACGGGCTTCACCTTGCCCGCGATGGTGGGCACCCCGCCCTTGTCGATGGCCCGCAGCGAGTCCTCGAAGAGCCGCAGATTGCGCAGCGTCGTAAACGGGCCGCCCAGCCACTCCTCGCCCTCACTCGGCGTGCCGCGCGTGATGCCCTTGGCCTCGCAGGCTCGCGCCACCCAGCGCTCCGAGACCGCGAAGGTGTCCTTGCGCAGCGTCTCAAGCAGCTCGATGCGCTCGCGCACGCTGACCTGGACCCAGGCGTCCTTGTGGTCGCGCACGACCGCGACGGCCCGGTCCATCTGGGTGATCGTCGTCGGCGGGAACGTGCTCTCGCCTTGGGGAATCTGAATGGTTCCGCGGGCTTCGACGTGCGCAACGCTCATGGGATCACCTCTTCGGACGTCCGGGGGGAGGGGGCGCGGCCGATGGAACCCCGCGAGACCTAGCGGGTCAAGGGTCGGTACTTGATGCGGTGGGGTTGGTCGGCGTCGGCACCGAGGCGGCGCTTGCGGTCGCGCTCGTAGTCTTCCCAGTTGCCTTCGTACCAGACGACCTGGCTGTTGCCCTCGAAGGCCAGGATGTGCGTGGCCACGCGGTCGAGCATCCAGCGGTCGTGGCTGACGATGACGACGCAGCCCGAGAACTGCAAGATCGCGTCCTCGAGCGCCCGCAGCGTCTCGATGTCGAGGTCGTTGGACGGCTCGTCGAGCAGCACCAGGTTTCCGCCCTCAATGAGCAGCTTGGCCAGGTGCACGCGGTTGCGCTCGCCGCCCGACAGGTCGCGCACGAACTTCTGCTGGTCTGAGCCCTTGAAATTGAAGAGCCCGCAGTAGGCGCGCGCGTTGATCTCGCGCTTGCCGATCATGATGGTCTCGCGACCGCCGCTCATCTCCTGAAAGACCGTCTTGTCGCCGTCGAGGTGCGAGCGGCTCTGGTTGACGTAGGCGATCTGAACCGTCTCGCCGATCACCAGCTCGCCGCTGTCGGGCTCCTCCTCGCCCACGATCATCCGCAGCAGCGTCGTCTTGCCGGCGCCGTTGGGCCCGACCACGCCGACGATGCCCGCCCGCGGCAAGATGAAATCGAGGTTCTCGAAGAGCAGCTTGTCGCGGTACGCCTTCGTCAGCTTCTTCGCCTCGACGACGGTGTTGCCCAGGCGCGGACCGGGCGCGATGGCGATCTGGACCTGCCCCTGCCGCTCCTCGCGCGCCTCTTCGGCGGCCACCAGCTTCTCATACTGGTTGATACGCGCCTTGCCCTTGGCCTGCCGCGCCTTCTGGCCCATCCGAATCCACTCAAGCTCTTCCCGCATCGCCTTGCGGCGGTTCTCGCTCGACTTGTCCTCTTGGGCGAGGCGCTTCTCCTTTTGGTCCAGCCACTCCGAGTAGCTGCCCTCCCACGGGATGCCCTTGCCGCGGTCGAGCTCGAGCACCCAGCGCGTGACGTTATCGAGGAAATAGCGGTCGTGTGTGACGACCAGCACCGTCCCCGGGTACTCGCGCAGGTGCCGCTCCAGCCACGCGACCGACTCGGCGTCCAGGTGGTTGGTCGGCTCGTCCAAGAGCAGGATGTCCGGCCGCTCCAGCAGGATCCGCGTCAGCGCCACGCGCCGCTTCTCGCCGCCCGACAAGGTCGTCACGTCCGCGTCGCTCGGCGGGCAGCGCAGGGCCTCCATCGCCTGCTCGAGCCGGCTGTCCAGATCCCACGCGTCGGCGGCCTCGATGGCGTCCTGCACGCGCGACTGCTCGGCCAGCACCTTGTCCATCTCGTCGGCGTCCATGGGCTCGCACAGCCGCATGTTCAGCGCCTCGAACTTGTCGAGCAGCGCCTTGGTCGCCTGGACCCCCAGCTCGACGTTGCCCTTCACCGTCAGCGTCTCGTCGAGCGCGGGCTCCTGCGGCAGGTAGCCGATGCGCATGCCGGGCGCCACGATGAGCTCGCCGAGGAAGTCCTTGTCCTCTCCCGCGATGATCCGCAGCAGCGTTGACTTACCGGCGCCGTTTGGGCCGAGCACGCCGATCTTCGCGCCATGGAAGAACGAGAGGTAGATGCCCGAGAGAAGCTCCTTACCGTTGGGCAGGATCTTCTTCAGATTGACCATGTTCATGATGATGTCAGCCATAGTCGGCGTATGCCCGATGACAGGCTCGCCGTAAAGAGCAAACGTCGAACCCCCAGTGGGTGGATCGGTCTGCGCGGACGTGACCGCCTGCTCGGGCCGCCGCGCCGCCGCGACCGGCGACTCGGCCCGGGTCTGCCGAGGAGCCGGGTCAGAACATCAGCGACACCGCCGCGTGTCTCAACGCGCCCACAGCGGCCCTAGCTGCCTCGGCGGCGATGTTGGGTCCTCTGTTTTGTGCAGCGCCCTGGGCTCGTGTAGCGTCCCCGGACCGCTCCGGCGACGCTGGGGCGGCAGAGGCCCTCGCTGCAGCTACACATGCAGCGGCGCAGCGTGCGCGGCGAGCGTGAAGCCGGAGTGCATCGTCCAGTGCAGCCAAAACCCGGGGCAGCGCGCCTGCCCATAGGACCGGAGGCCTCGCAGCCCCCGCCACGCCAGGGTCCGCGCCGGACCACGCCGTCCCGAATCGTCAGGTGCGGGCTGGTGATGTTGGGGATCGCGGTCGGCGTCTCGCCCGCAGCGGCGGCCCCCGTGCCCAAACCGGTCACCGTGGGCAGCGCGTACTTCGAGCTGACCACCGACTGCGACCCCGAGACCCGCGCGCGGGTGCTGGGCCGCCTGGAGGCCTTCCGCGACGCGCTCGAGATCCTGGTCTTGGCCGCCACGGGCGTCGAGCTGGGCCCGAACCCCGTGCGCATGCGCCTCTTTGAGGAGCCCCGCGACTACGCCGCCTACGCCTGGCAGAACGCGCCCGGGCTCGGCCACAACGGCGGCTTTTACGACGGCGCGACGCGCACCGTTTACACGTACCGGCGCTCGAACCCGAACCAACTGCTGCTCCACGAGGTCACCCACGCCGTGATGGGCGACGTCTTCGAGGACCCCTGCTACGAACGCTACGCGCGCCCGGGCTGGCCGGTCTGGTTTGACGAGGGCTTCGCCGAGTACGCGTCGTCGTCCGCGCTCGACTCCAGCGGCTCCACCCGCTTCGGCGCGCTGCAACCCGCGCGGCTCGCCACCTTGGTCGACGCCCTGGAGCGCGGGCGGCTGATGCCCATCTCCCAGCTCCTGCGCGCCCGCGCCGCCGACTTCTCCGGGACGTCCATGGACCTGTGGTACGCCCAGGCGTGGGGGCTCGTCGACCTGCTGCTGGCCGAGGCCGATCTCCGCGGGCGCGTCCCGGTTTGGGTGAAGCGCCTGCGCGACGGCGAGCATGGGGTGGCCGCCTTTGTGGGCGTGTTCGGCCACGACTTGGGCTCGCTAGAGGCCCGCTTCGAGCGGCGCATCGGCCGTCTAGCGGCGTCCGCACCGCACCCCATGGGGCTCGTCGCCGACGGCGACCTTGAGGCCTGGACCGTCCACGAAGGTGGCGACTGGCGACTTGACGGCGCCACGCTCACGGGGCGCGGCTCGACCGGCTGGAACTACCTGACGCGCGCCATCCCGCCGGTCCAGGCCTTCTCGCTCAACTTCGAGGTGCAGCAGGTCGGCGACGGCTCGCTCGGGCTGGTCTTGGGCCATCACGGCGTCGGCGCCTACCCGTACCACACCATCGTCGACCTCGGCCGCGGCACCGCGTCGCTGCGCCACATCCGCAGCGCCGAGCGCCTCACGCGCGAGGTCGAGGGCCCCGCCGCGTTGCGCGCTGAGGGCTACACGCCGGTGCGGGTGGAGCTTCGCCACGGCGTCCTCTCGGTGTGGGTGGACGGCCGCCATGTGCTCTCGGCGCGCCCCGGCCGGCCGGTCGCCAGCCTCGTGGGCCTCTACGTTCAGGACGGCGCGGCGCGCTTTCGTGGGCTTTTCCTCGCCCCCGTCCCGGGATACGCTACCGGCCCCTCCCCGGCGCAACCACCGACGTCGCTCGCCCCCGAGCCCGTCCGCCAGCGAGCGCCCGTCACCCCGGTCTCGGCCGATGACAGCCCCAAACCCAGCCGGCGATGAGGCGCGGGACGACGCCCGCCCCCGCGCTCCGATCCTCGCAGTGTACCCGCAGGCTGTGGGTGCGGACGCCGACGCCGCCGACGTGTTGGAGCGCGTCGGCCACGACGTCGGCGGCATCCAAGTGCTGGAGCGCGTGCCCTCGCTCCTGGTCCCCGAGGGCGAGCTGCCGCCCGTCCTGGTCCTCCCGTGGCAGCCCGGTGAGGTCGCCGACGCGCTCTGCCTCCGCCTGCGCGCCGCGCCGCCCGGTTTGGTGGTGGTCGGCCTCTGCGACGCGGCGGGTGAGGCCGCTTTCTGGCGCGCCGCCGAGACCCTCCCGGCGCTCGCCGCCACCGCCCCGCTCCCCCTCGCCGCGCCGAGCCTCACCCGCGCGATTCGGTCGGCCCTGGCCATCCACACCCTGGTCCTCCGCGCCGAGGTCGCCCGCCTGCGCGCCGAGACCGAGCTGGCGAAGTTCCTCTATTCGGTCAGCCACGACCTGCGCGCCCCCACCCAGGGCCTCGTCGGCCTCGCCGGCCTGCTGGTGGACACCGAGGGCGACCGCCTCAGCGCCGACGGCCGCGAGGTCTGCGCCGAGATCGAGCGAAGCGGCCAGCGCCTGAGCAGCATGGTCGACACCTTGGCCATATGTTCCCGGCTGGAGCGCCAGCAGCCCGCGCTCAGCGTGGTGGACCTGAAGCCCCTGGTGGAGGGGGTCTTCGCCGCCGCCATCTCGGCGCACCAGACGCGATTTCCCCGGATGTCGTTGGACCCCGCGCCGCCTCTGCTGGTCACGGACGCCGAGCTGCTCACGACGATCGTGGCCGCCCTGGTCGACAACGCCGTGCGGTACAACCAGGCGGTGCCGCCGCGAGTCCACGTCGGCATCGACGCCGGCGCCGAGCACGTCGAGATCTCGGTCGTCGACAACGGGCCGGGGCTCTCGCCCGAGCAGGCGGAGGCGGCGTTCGACCTCTTCACGCGGCTTCACCCGCGGCAGTCCACCGGGGTCGGCGCCGGCCTGACCATCGCGCGGCAGGCCGCTCGGCGCTTGGGCGGCGAGATCCACAGCGAGAGCGAGCCGGGCGCGGGCAGCCGCTTCATCGTCACGCTGCCGCTGCACACCGCCCTCTGAACAGGGTCAGCCAAAATAGCTGTCGGGCGTCTCGACCACCCCAACGGTCGCCTCGACCACCCCCGACCGCTGCGAGATACCGGTTGGTATCTCTCGGGTAGCGGGCGGCCGACGCGGCTCGCCGGAGCGGCCGATCCACCTCGACCCATATTTCCGCTGACCTTCTGAGAAGGTGTTCCC
>CAZNZH010000167.1:0-9398 GCA_964577445.1 uncultured Myxococcales bacterium | reverse complement strand
CAGCGTGCGGCCGAGGTGGCGCTCGGCGATGCGCGCGACGTGGGCGCGGAAGGCCGCCTCGTCGATGCGCTTTTTCGGCCGCCCGATGGCCAGCATGGCGTCGGCCAGGGCGTTGGCGTCTTGCCGCGCGGCCGCGATGAGGAAGTCGACGGTCTTGTCGCGGAGCTCCGGCGAGAGGCGACCCACCAGCCCGAGATCCAGCATGGCGATGGTGACAGGCTCGTCGGGCTCGTAGCGCTCGCCGGCCGGCCGCGGGACGATCAGCATGTTCCCGGGGTGCGGGTCGGCGTGAAAGAAGCCGTCCTCGAAGACCATCTTGAGGATGAGGCCGACCGCGGTCTCGGCGATCTTCGGGCCGTCCGCGCCCAGCTTCACCGCGTCGGTCACCTTGACGCCGTCGATGAACTCCATGGTCAGCACGCGGCGCGACGAGGCCTCGCGGTAGATGCGCGGGAAGCGAATGGCCGGGTCGCCGCGGAAATTCTCAGCGAATCGCTCGGCGTTGTTGGCCTCGAGGGTGAAGTCCAGCTCGCCCAGCATCGAGGTCTCGAACTCGCGGACCAGGCCCGTGGGCGAGTAGATCCGCGCCTCGGGGATGGCGCGCTCGACGAGGCGGGCGAGGGTGTAGAGCAGGCTGATGTCGCGCTCGATGGTGCGGTCGATGCCGGGGCGCTGGACCTTGACGACCACGGGGATGGGCTCGCCGTCGGGGCCGGCGAGGGTGGCGCGGTAGACCTGGGCGACCGAGGCGCAGGCCAGCGGCTGCCACTCAAAGCGCGAGAACACGCTCTCGACCGTCGCGCCCAGGCCGTCTTCGATCTGCGGGCGGGCCAGCGCCTCATCGAAGGGGGCGACGTCGTCTTGCAGGCGCTTCAGCTCGGTGACGATGCCCTCGGGGATGAGGTCCGGGCGGGTCGAGACGACCTGGCCGAGCTTGACGAAGGTCGTGCCGAGCTCTTGGAGGACCAGGCGGATGCGGGGGCCGAGCTGCGAGCCGCCGGCGCTGCCCTCGCCTCGGGCCTCGGCGCCGGGCAGACCCAGGCGGCCGGCCAGCTCGCCAAACCCGTGGCGCGCCAAGACCGTCGAGATCTGCCGCAACCGCTCGAGGTCACGCACTGTGGACACGATGGACATGGGGCACAGCCTAATGCGTCACCGCGGCGCCGTCATCCGGGCCGCGCATCGTTGGCCGCGGCTCGTTGGGAGGATTCGGCGAGGTGCGGCACACTCGGCGTCATGTTATGTCTGGGTTTCCGAGGTGTGCTGATGTCTCGAATCGTTGTCGCAGTAGCTTTTGCGCTGGTGGCGATCGGCGCCGGGTGCACCGCCGGGGGCTCGAAGCCCGGCGGGGTGATCGTGCTGCCCGACGCGAAGATCGGCGACAGCGTGGGGCGCGAGGATGTCGCGCGGCCCGATGCGGCCTCGGACGCGGCGGACGCGGCGGACGCTGCCAAGGATGTCGCGGCGGACCCGGGGCCGGACGGGCAGCCCGACGTCGCGGCGGAGACGGTCTCGGACGGGTCGACGGACGGCGCGGCGGACTCGGACGCCGACACCGAGCCCGACGCGGCGCTCATCCCGCCGCCGACGACGGGACCGGAGCTTCGCAAGTGGCTGGAGGCGGGTTCGTATCGAGGCTGGGTCCACGAGACCACGCCGCACCTCAGCGTCGGCGGGCACGACGGGAACGTGCGCGCCTACCTGGATCCGATCCTGGTCAAGAGCCTCACGGCCGGCGCGACGAGCTACCCCAGCGGCGCGGCGGCGGTGATGGAGCTCTACAAGACCACCAGCGACCAGACCTTCGGCTGGGTGGCCTGGGTGAAGACCGACGCTCAGAGCGACGGCGGCAAGAACATCTTCTGGTACTGGCTGCTCGATGGGGTCGCGCAGGTCAGCGGGAATGGGGCGGCGAACTGCACGGCCTGTCACTCCGCGGGCGTGGATTTTCTCCACACGAGCTTCCCGCTGAAGTGAGCGCGGCCCCACCGCGCGATGCAGGCGCTGGCTGTGGGTTCGGGGCGGCGAGCGGGCGCGCTGACCTCCTGCCATCGTGCTCCGCGATACAGTAGCATGGGGCCGCGGTCGAAGGGCGGCCGCGCTCGAACCGGGAGAGCCCCATGCTGCGCACCCCATTCATGGTGTCCCTGTGCGTCTTCACCCTGGCGCTGCTGCCTGCTTGCGAGCCGGGCGGTGGCGGATCGTCCGGTGGCGACACCGTCGCCGACGCGGCAGGGGAGGTCGTCGCGGACAGCGTGACGGACGCCGCCTCGGACGCGTTGTCCGACGTGACGGGCGACACGGCTGGCGACGCGACCGCGCCCTACTGCCCAGGGTCCTCGCCCCCGCCGCTGGCCGACTCGTGCCGCTCCGACGCGGACTGCGACGGCCAGACCTTCTGCCGCTACCCCGGCCAGGAGGTCTGCGGCATCTGCCGCCGCCCTGACAACACCTGCGACATCGCCGCCCCGTCCACGAGCTGCGGCGACGGCCTGGTCTGCATCTCACGCCTGCCTGCCTGCCCCTGCAGCAGCGAGGCGGGCACCTACTGCGTGCCGAGCTGCGCCGCCAACCCCTCGTCGTGCGGGGCCGCCGCGTGCCTGCCCAGCGGCTTGTGCGCGCCCGAGTCCTGCCTCGACCAAGGCGTTGAGTGCCGGACGAACTTCGACTGCCACCCGCAGCAGACCGGAGCCGACGCCAAGGGCTGCGTCCGCCGCGGCTGCGCGGCCGACACCGACTGCGAGTGCGGCGCCTGCGTCTTCGGGCGCTGCTACGAAGTCCCAGGGGTCTGCTCGCTCCCCGTGCCCTAGCCGTCGCTCGCGGTGTCGGTCACCCTGTCAGTGGTGCTCGAGGGTGAAGTTGTCGATGACCTCGGTGCTGTCGCCCGAATACGCAGTCACCGTCACGGTTTGTTCGGTCACGCCGACCCGCACGTAGTTGCGCACGTCGCCGTGGGTGCTCGTCGCGGTCCACCACTCCTTGCCGTTGCTGTAGCCCGGCGAGAAGAAGCCGCCGGCCACCACGTAGACGATGCCGTCTTTCGCGTCGACGACCTTGTCGCCCCGCAGCGGGAAGGTGCGCTCGTAGTTGTGGTCGTGGCCCGAGAACACCAGGTCCACATTGTACCGCTCGAAGATCGGCACCCAATGCTCCTGCACGGTCATCGTCGGCCCGTGGTTTGAAGCCGAGTAGACGCCGTGGTGCATCATCACGAAGATCCAGTCGATATCTGGATCTTTTCGCGCCGCGGCGAGGTCCGCCTCCAGCCAGTCGACCTGATCCATGACCCGCGCCTCGACGTTGGAGTCCAGGCCGACGAAATGCAGGTTGCCGAAGTCCAGCGACCACGCGTGCTCGATGAGGTCGTCGGGCAGGCCCGGCTCCTGCGGCAGCGCGTATTGCTCGTAGAAGACGTTGGCGAAGATCTCGTGGTTGCCGTGCACCGGCATCAGCACGCGGCTCGTCAGCACCGGGCTCATCGCGTCCTGCCAGTCGTCCCACTCGATCTGGGCGCCGCCGTTGGTCATGTCGCCGTTGAACACCCAGAAGCGCGCCTCGTTGTCGTTGATGGCGTCGATGTTGGCGCGGATCTCATCCATGCCGCCGCGGCTGTCGCCCGCCATGACCATCTCGAAGGGCTCGCGCTCGCCTTTGGGGATGCCGGTCTTGAAGGTGCTCGGGTCGCTGAGGTCAGGCCACTTGAACTCGCCCGTCTTCGGGTCGAAGTCCTCCCAGGTGCCCACCCGGTACGTGTACTCGGTGTCGGGGTCCAGCCCCGTCAGCTCGACGGTCCAGATGACGAAGTCGACCTCGCCGGTCTCGATGCCGGCCAGCGCCTCGCGGTAGATCTTGCCAAAGCCCTCGGTCACGAAGCGCGACGCCCACGGCATGACGGGCGCGTCGGCCGTGCCCGTGACCATCGCGGTCGGGACGGCCCAGACGCGCGGCACGTAGGTGGTCAGGTCGATGTCGTTGGTCGCCCACTGAAGCGTCGTCGTGGTCGCCGGGTCGCGCTGCCACGTCATGTGCAGGTTGCGGACCGTGCGGTTCGGCGCGGTCACCCAGCTCGCCGGCGGCTGCACCGCGCGCAGGTCGTCGCCGGTCGCCCCGTCCGCGCCGGTCGCCCCGTCCGCGCCGGTCGCCCCGTCCGCATCGGGAGCGAGCGCCGCGCCATCGGCGGCGTCGGCCTTGGTGTCGGCGCCGCTGCTGCCACCGCACGCGCTCAAGAGGGCGGCCACAGCCAGCACCGATAAGGTCGTTCGACGGATCACCTGCGGGCCTCCAGTTCATCGGGCGTGATGGCAGCCCGTGCCGAGCACTTGTAGCCAGAATCGGGCGCTGCGAGCAAGAACCAGCCCCCGCCGAGCTCCGCCAGCGCCGAGCTCAAGGTTCGACGCACACGCTGCCCGCGCAGGTGAAGGGCGCGGGGCAGGGGACGTCGGGGCCGCAGGCCGGCCGGTGGCAGATGCCTTCGGGGCAGACGTAGGGTGCGGGGCACTCGCTGTCGAGCTCGCACTGGATGGCGCGGCAGACGCCGCCGAGGCATCTCAGCCCGATGGGGCACTCGGCCTGGACGTCGCACCACTGGTTACAGGTTCCGAAATTGCAGTCGTAGCCTGACGGGCAGGCGCCGCAGCCTTGGCAGAGGCCGCCCGGAGCGTCGGAGTTGCAGAGGCCGCCCGGGCACTCGGAGCCCTCGACGCACTGGCCGGCGGGCGCGTCGGGGGGCCAGACAAAGGGGCCGGCGTCGGCGTCGGCGAGGGAGTCCGGGCTGGCGTCCGCGTCGGGCAAGACGTCGGGGACCGCGGCGGCGTCACCGCAGGCGGCGAGCAGGAGGTCGAGGGCGGCGAGGCGCGCGCCGGATGGCTTGGGCATGTCGGGATCTCGGGCGGGGACGGTCGGTTCAGGGCAGGTCGAGGCCGCGCAGAAAGCGCAGAATCGTACGGAACGCTTGGCTGCGGCCGACTTGCAGCAGGTGGGCGCCCTCGAAGTGGACCAAGCGCGCGTCGCCGAAGTGGTGCGCGAGCTTCTCGGCGTAGCGCGGCGGCGTCACACGGTCGAGGCTGCCGGCCACCACCAGGATGCGGTCCGGCGCGATGAGCGGCTCGCGATAGAGCGGGCTGGCGGCGGCCATCCCGCGCTCGAGCGCCGCGAGATCGACGCCCTGAGCGCGCGCGGCCTCGCGGGTCGGCGTGCCGTCGCCGTGGTCCCAGAGCAGCTCGGCCACCGATGAAAACGGGATGAAGGGCACCGCGAAGGCGAGCCGCGGCTCGGTGGTGACCATCATCGAGGTGGTGAAGCCGCCGAGGCTCATGCCGCTCATGCCGACGCTGGGCGCGCCGCGCGAGAGGCAGTGGCGGACCAGGGCGCGCAGGTCGGAGACCGCCTGGGCCGTGGCCTCCGTCGAGATGATGGCCGACGGCGACGGCCACAGCGGCCGCGGGCGGTTGCGCTTTTTGCGCCCCGAGTGAAAGGGCAGCGTCGGCAGCAGCACGTCGTAGCCCAGGCGGTAGAAGGCGCGGGCGGGGAAGACGCGCTCCTCGATCAGCGGGCTGCCCAGGCCCCAGCCGTGGGCCCACAGGATGGTCGGCGAGGGGCGGGAGTGGCGGTACCAGCGGGCGCGGGCGGTGCGATTTTCGCGCAGCCCCGCCAGGCGCCGCCGGTGCTCGGGATGGACGGCCTCGTAGCCGCTGGGCCACGCGATGTCGACCACGGCGCCGCCCGGCAGGGAGCGCACGCGGGTCTCGGTGGGCGCGATGGCCCGCGGCTCGACGAAGAGCTGCCCGGCGCGGCCCGGCGCGCCGTAGAACTCGGCGGCCTCAGCGAGCAGGCCCAGGGTGTCGCGACCGGCGGCCCGCGCGGGGCCGCTGCGGGCGATGTGAGCGCTCTCGACGAAGAGGCGATCGATGGCCGGTGCGAGGCGCAGTGCGGCGCGGCGAATCACGAGTCATCCCCCCGTGTAAAGGTGCCGCTCGCGCGGTCTTTGATGACACCGGGGAATTTCAGGACGCGATTGTGCATCGCAGCGTAGACCCCGGGGGCGAGGAGCTGGACGGCCAGCAGCGCCTCGGTGAGGTTCTGAAGCGCGTCGGTGGTGCGCAGCTCCCACGGTCGCATGGCGCCGGTCAGCACGATCGGCACCGGCGGTGTGCCCAGCAGCTCGACCATGCGCTCGCCCGTCGCCGCCAGCCGGTCGGTGCCGTGGACGACGACCACGCCGTCGTGGCCCTCGGCCATCGCGCCCGCGGTCTCGGCGATGAGCGTGTGGTCGGCCGCGCTCATCTGGAGGCTGTCCTTGTTCATCAGGCGCACGCGGCTGATGACGACGCCGCGAAGCTGCAGCGACGCCAACATCACGTCGAGCACGCTGACGGCGTTGTCGAGCACGCCGGCGAGCTCGTCGTAGGTCTTCTCGATGGTGCCGCCGGTCGAGATGACCGCGATGCGCTTGGACTCCACGCTCGGTTGAGCCTCCGTTCGGGAAAGCCGCGCCACGCTGCCAGAATCGCCAACTCGCGTCACGCCCCATGTCTCGCCAAGGCGGCGGCTTGCGGATAGCTTGCCGCCTCGCCGTCGACCTTGGAGGCTCTGGATGCGCGCTGTTCATCGACTCGTCACCTCGACCCTGGCCCTGCTCGCCCTCGGCGCCTGCGAGCCCAAGGCGGCCGCTCCGCCTGCGGCACCCGCATCGCCTCCCGCCGTCGCGAAACCCGCGCCCGCAGCCGCCGCCGACCCTGCGCCCGCAGCCGCCGCCGAGCCTGCGCCCGCCGCCGAACCGGCCGCCGCCGCGCCCGCCGCCAACGTCCTGGGCCTGGAGGTCGAGACCATCGACGGCGAGACGAAGCGCCTGTCGGACTACCGCGGCAAGGCGCTCCTCATCGTGAACACCGCGTCGGAGTGCGGCTTCACCCCGCAGTACGCCGACCTCCAGAAGCTCTACAACACCTACCAGCCGCGCGGGCTCGAGGTGCTGGCCTTCCCGTCAAACGACTTCGGCGCCCAGGAGCCCGGCACCGCCGAGGAGATTAAGAGGTTCACCGAGCAGAACTACGCGATCGCCTTCCCGCTCTTCGCCAAGATCGCGACCAAGGGCGAGGGCCAGTCGCCGCTCTACCGGCTGCTCACCGAGCAGACGCCCGAGGGGATTCGCGGCGAGGTGAAGTGGAACTTCACCAAGTTCCTCATCGACCGGACGGGGAAGGTCGTCGCCCGCTTCGAGTCGCCGGTGAAGCCCATGGATCCAAAGGTTACCGCCGCGGTGGAGGCCGCGCTCGCGCCCTGACCGCGATCGTCGCGAATTTATGATGCATTGCTGAGATTTCGCGCCCATAGTCTCGCCCCGATTCTCCCCCCCGCGCCTCCGCCACACGCGGCGGTCGCCCACACGACCCTGAGGAGTGAACAGTGAGTCAGTACCGTACTATTTTGGGACAGAACGGCCGGACCCTGCTGGTCCTCGGCATCGGAATGCTCTCGCTCGCCGCGTGCAAGAAGGACGGGGCTCCCGGCGAGACGACCCCCGCGGTCGTCCCCGCCGCAGAAGGCGCGGCCGCTGACGCCAAGCCCACCGCCGCGGAGCCCGCGGAGCCCGCCAAGCCCGGCGACGCCGCCAGCGAGGCGACCGCCTGCACCGACTACGCCGACCAGATCTGCAAGGCCGCCGGCGACACCAACGAGGCGTGCACCGCGACCCGCACCGTCGCCACCATCCTCCCGCCCAAGGCGTGCGTCGCGGCCGTCGCCGAGGTTCAGTACTCGCTCGACAAGCTCGGCGACCTGCGCAAGCCCTGCGTCGAGCTCGTCGACCGCCTCTGCAAGGATCTCGGCGAGGACACCAAGACCTGCGCCATGGTGCGCGCGCGCACGGGCCAGTTCCCGGTCGCGCAGTGCCAGTCCATGACCGCCGACTACGACAAGGTCATCGGCGAGCTCCGCGCGATGGAGGCCCGCAATAAGCCCCTCTCGGCCGAGCTGGTCGCCAAGCAGCAGGGCACCGACGCCCCGTCCTTCGGCCCGGCCGACGCCAAGGTCACGCTGGTCGAGTACTCGGATTTTCAGTGCCCCTACTGCTCCAAGGCGGCCGAGACGGCGCACAAGGTCAAGGAGAAGTACGGCGACAAGGTGCGCTTCGTCTTCCGCCAGTTCCCGCTGTCTTTCCACCAGAACGCCATGCCCGCGGCGCAGGCCTCGCTGGCCGCCGCTGAGCAGGGCAAGTTTTGGGAGATGCACGACAAGATGTTCGCCAACCAGCAGGCGCTGAGCCGCGAGGAGCTCGACAAGTACGCTGGCGAGATCGGCCTGGACATCGCCAAGTTCAAGGCGGCCATGGACAGCGGCAAGTTCAAGGACCAGGTCGACGCCGACCAGAAGCTCGGTGAGTCCGTCGGCGTTCAGGGCACGCCCTCGATGTTCATCGGCGCTGACCGCATCGAGAACCCCGCCGACTTCGACTCGGTCGCCGCGGCGATCGAGGCGGCCCTGGCCAAGTAAGTTAGCGATTTTTCTTAGTTTTTATGGAGGGGCCCTCGTGGAGATGATCCGGTTCGGGCGGACAGAGGCGCAGGTCTCGGCGGTCAGTCTCGGAACCTGGTCTCACGGGGGCCCCAACCTCGCCGGCCCTGACCTCGCCAGGCAGGTCAGCGTGGGGTGGAGCGGCGGTGACGCCGACGACGACCGCGCCTCGCTCCTGGCCGCTTACGACGCCGGCATCCGTCACTGGGACACGGCCGACGTCTACGGCGACGGTCGCTCCGAGGCGCTCATCGGCGGCGTGCTGGCGGAGCTGCCCCGTGACGACATCTTCCTCGCGACCAAGACCGGCTACGACCCCGGGCCCTACGGCCACGCGTACCACCCGGCGCAGGTCGCCAAGCAGCTAGACGGCTCGCTTGAGCGCCTCGGGGTCGAGCGGATCGACCTCTACTATCTGCACCACTGCGATTTCGGGCCCGGCGCGCGCTACCTCGACGGCGCCCTCGAGGTCATCGTCCGCGCCAAAGAGGCCGGCAAGATCGCGCACATCGGGCTGTCGGACTGGGACGCCGCGAAGATCGTCGCGCACCTGCCGCGGGTCGACCCGGACGTGGTGCAGCCCTACGGGAACGTGGTCACCAGCGGCTACCGCGACAGCGGGTTGGCGCGCTTGGTGGCCGAGCGCGATCTCGGCGTGGCGTTCTTCTCACCGATTCGCCACGGGCTCCTGCTGGGCAAGTACGACGCGCCGCAGGGCTTTCCGCCCGGGGATCACAGGGCGAACGACCCGTGGTTTGGCGACGCGGGCGTGCTGGCGCGGCTGCGCGAGCACCGCGACGCCCTGGCCGGGCGGATCGAAGGCCCGGAGCCGGTGCTGCGCGGGCTGGTCGGGGCGCTGCTCGCCGAGTCGCCCAGCGCGTATGTAC
>CAZNZH010000166.1:3711-9438 GCA_964577445.1 uncultured Myxococcales bacterium | reverse complement strand
CTTGCCCCACTCGTGGGTCTCGGCGACCGCGCTCGACGCCAGGATCACGCCGACGTTCGGCCAGCTCTCCAGGCGCAGCGTGGTCTCGCCGGCGGGTCGCCGCTCGGGGGCGCCCCGGCTGTGTACCAAGAGCGCGGCGTTGCACGCGTCGACCACCAGGACCACCGGCGCGCCCTGGCTCTCGGCGATGACGTGGCGGTAGAGATCGCGCGTGGTGAAGCGCCCGTCGGCCAGGTGCACGTAGCCGCGGCCCTCGGCGTCATAGTTTCCGTGGCCGCTGTAGACGAAATACAGGATCGGCCGGTCGCCGGCGGCCTTCGCGCGGGCCATGGCCTCGTGGGTGCGCCCGAGGGCCGAGAGCACCGCGGCTCGCGTCGGCGCGGTCGCCTGGGGCCGGCCCCACAGGCTGCGCGACTCGCTGTCAGGGGTCGTCAGGGTCTCGACGCGCTCGGCGAGGTTTCCCAGCAGCTCGCCGTAGCGCAGGGCGTCGTCGTCGGCGTAGGCCAGGGGGGCGAGGGTCGCGTCGTCGGAGCCGTTATAGCCGACGACGACGGCGAAGCGGCGGTCGGCGGCCTCGGCGGGCGGCGCGCTGAGGGCCACCAGCGCGACCAGGGCCGCGAGGGCCCAGCGGGTACAAGCCGGCTCGGCATTACTCACGGCGCGTCTCCTTCTGCTTGCCGGACACGACCTGCGTCTCGACGATCTGCACGACGTCGCTCGGATCGAGGGCCAGCCGCTCGCGCAGCGCCGCCTTGAGCTCCGATGATACCAGGGCGCGAGCCGCCGGCGTGAGCGCCCGGCCGACGACCTCCGCGTCGAGCGGGCGCTGGGTGAAGAGCGCGACCACCCGGAGCGGCCCGGTGGTGTGCCGCGCGGCGAGCAGGTTCTCCATGGGCAGCATGTGATGGCGCTCCACCGGGATCGGCAGGCTCCGGGTCTCCTCGGGCGGCAGCGGCGCGTACCACGCCACGGGCCGCTCCGGCTGGAGCCCGACCACGAATACATAGGAGATATCAGCCCGATCGTTGGATGTGTAGAAGCGCACCCAGTCGCCCAAGAAGGCCTCGCCGGACGCGACCACCTCGTACTCGCCGCCGCCCGCGGTGACCCCCGAGATGCCCAAGCCCACCAGCGGGCCCTGCGCGTGCCCGCCGCGCGCGCGCAGCGTCGGGTCGCCGCCCGCCTCCCCGAGACCCGGCGGCCGGACGAGCAGCAGCGCCAGCCCCGCCGCCACCGCTACGCCCAGCGCCGGCCAACGAAGTGCGGCCCACACCGCGCGCCCCGTCGCCGCCCGAGACGGCCCCGCCGCCCCGCCGACCACCGCGGCCATCATCCGCCGCCGCTCAAACCCGCTCGGCTCCGCCGCGCTCCCCGACGTCATCAGCCGGTGGGCCGTCACCCCGCGACGGTACCGCTCGCGCGCCGCCTCGTCGGTGCGCAAGAGCGCCCGCAGCTCGGCGTCCAGCCCCGCGTCCCACGAACGCCCCGGGTCCAGGTACCGCCGCACCAGCGCGGTCGCCCGCCTAGCAGCCCGTGATGCCATGGGCCTCCAGGTGCCGCTTCATCCGGCGGTGCACGGTCGCGATGATCTTCCGCAGGCGGTAGCGCGTGATGCCCAGCTCCTCGGCCAGCGACTCCTCAGCGCACCCGTCGCAGAAGTAGCGCTGGACGACCGCGCGCTCCCGCGGGTCGGCCAGCGCCTCGCGAAAAGCGCACAGCACCTCGGCCGCTTGGTCCTCGAAGATGCGCGCCTCCGCGTCCTCGCCGACCGGCTCCAGCGCCTCGGGCCGCCGGTCGAAGCGCCGCTGACTCGACAGCATCTTGCGGATCGTGTTGTGCGCGATGCCGCGCAAAAACCCCGCGTACGGGTCGACGCCGTTATAGGCCAGCCGCGCCCGCTGCTCGAACGCCGCCGCGAAGATGCTCTGCGCGGCGTCGTCTCTGTCCACCGGGTCGAAAAACCCCCGAAACCCACCGAACCCCTGCGAGCAGATCGTGTGGATCAGCGGTACGTACGTCCGGTAGACCTGCTCCATCGCCCAGCGCTCTCCCCGGCGGAAGGCCTCTCTGCACCGCGCGTCGTCGCGCAGCAGGTCTTCACGCGTCGTGTTATCGGCCACTCCCGCTCCTCGTTGGGGGGACCGTGCGCTTCCTTTCGCGTTGTCGCGGGGCGTCGTTGAAGAAAGTAGGTGGGCGCGAGCTCACCCCGTCGCGTCCTCGCTCGCCCTGTCCCACGCGACCAGCCAGCGGGCGATGCGCTCGATGGCCTCGCGATCCCTGGCGTAGAGGCCGTCGTGCTCAGCGACCGCGAGATCGTCGGAGTAATAGACGATGTCGTGGTGCGGGCCCCGCTTGAACGCAGGCTTTGCCGGGTCCGTCGGCGCGACGATGAAGCACAGCGTTCGCGAGTCGTTGGCCAGCCGCAGCTCGACCACCGGCACCCAGCGCGGAAAGACCCGGGTGTCGACGACGCGCCAGCCCTCCGGGTTCGCCAGCCCCGGGCCGCCCAGGGCGCCCTCGAAGTCCGCCCGCAGCCGCACCGCCAGCCTCGCCAACCCGTCGTGTGATGTGTCCATGGCGCCATTCTAACGCCCGGTCCCGGCGATGGCGAGCCCGCTCGCCCCCGCGCATCGGGCGCTGGCGGCTCTTTGCCTCCGCCCCCTTCCGCGCGTGGGGGAAGCGAGTATCCTGGACGGGAAGCCTGTCGATGCGCCAGCCCGCCCCGGGCACGAGCGCAGTTCCCGGAGCAGCCGGCGTGGCCGAGCAGAAGAAGATCCTCATCATCGACGACAGCGAGCTGCTCCGCGCGCTGTTCGCAGACTGGTTGCAAGACAGCGGTTACGCGACCATCGAGGCCGAAGATGGCCGCGAAGGCATCAACCGCTTTCACGACTCCGCGCCGGACCTGGTGATTTGCGACCTGCGCATGCCCGAGGTCCACGGCATGGAGGTCCTCGAGGTCATCCGCACCGAGTCCCCCGACACGCCGGTCATCATCGTCTCGGGCTCAAGCGAGATGCGCGACGCCGTGCAGGCGCTGAAGCTGGGCGCCTGGGACTACCTGCTCAAGCCCCTGGGCGACATCGCCGTCTTGGACCTCGCGGTCAAGCGCTCGCTCGAGCGCGCCGCCCTCATCGAAGAGAACCGCCGCTACCGCGCCAACCTGGAGATCGCCAACATCGAGCTCGCCGAGAGCCTGCGGCAGCTCCAGCTCGATGAAGCCGCCGGCCGCCAGGTGCAGTTCGATCTCATGCCGCCCGCCCGCCAGAACTTCGGCGACCTCGCGGTGACCCGCTGGGTCCTGCCCTCGAGCTACCTCTCGGGCGACTTCGTCGACTACTTCGAGGCCGACGAGCGCTACCTCGGCTTCTTCGTGGCCGACGTGGCGGGGCACGGCGTGTCCTCGGCCTTCGTCACCGTGGTCCTGCACGATTTCGTCAACCAGCAGATCGAGGCGTACCGTCAGGGTCGCGACCGCTTGGTGATCGAGCCGGCGGCCCTGATCGCCCGCCTCAACTCCGAGTTACTATCACGTAAGGTTAAGAAATCATTGACTATTTGCTATGGAGTCATCGATCGCAAGGAGGACCGACTGCGCTACGTGAACGCGGGTGCTTTCCCCTACCCGCTCTTTCACGACGGCGAGTCGGCGCGATATTTGGAGCACAACGGGTTCGGCGTGGGCCATTTCTCGTTCGCGACCTGGGAGGATCAGGAGGTCGCCTTGCCTCCAAGCTTCACAATTACCATCGTGAGCGACGGGGCCCTTGAGGTCATCGACGGCGAGCACGTCGTGGACAAGGAGGCGAAGCTCTTGGCGATGCTGAACGGAGCCGCGGGGCGGGACGTGACCATCGACATGCTGATGGAGCGGCTGGGCTTGGCATCGGAGCGCGAGCTGCTCGACGACATCACGTTTTTGATGATCCGGCGCGGGGGGGCGTAGAGGTGGAGGGAGATATCCGTTACGCCAAGCAGGACGGGGTCTGCGTCCTCAAGCTGACCGGCGACATCCGCTACACGACGGGGCCCGCGGCCATCATCAGCCGATCGCTGGACACCTTCTTCGACAAGCTCTTCGCGGCGGGTGACATCGAGGACGTCGTGGTCGATATGACCGAGACGACCGCCATCGACAGCACCAATCTGGGGCTCTTGGCGCGGCTCTACACTTGGATGCAGGAGCACGGGGGACGCAAACCCACGCTGGTGTCGACGAACCCCGACGTGACGCGGACCCTGGAGAGCGTGGGGTTTGACCGGGTCTTCACCATGGTCGGCGAGCCGCGGTCGACGCCGGCGGATCTCAAGCGACTGCCGCTGGTCGAGGGGACGCAGCGCGAGATGCTGCAGCTCATCCTCGAAGCCCACCGGCGCCTCATGGAGATGAGCGAGGACAACGCCGAGATGTTCGCGCCGGCCGTGGCGCTGATGGACGCTGAGCTCCATCGCGACCGCTAGCTCGCGCGTGGGGTGGGGCGCGGGGCACAACGAGGGTGGGCTTTCGGGGCGGACCGCCCGCCGAGGGGCCGTGTGAGGGCATATGGAAGCTGAGTTCAGGGCGCTCAACGCGGCCTTCATCGACCGCACGCTGCGCCGCTGGGAGGCCTGGATCGCCCATCGCACGCGGCTTGAGCGCGGTGAGTTCACGGCGGAGGAGCGGGCCGAGGCCGAGGCGGCGGCGGGCGCGGTCGAGGCGGCGTATGAGGCCGAGCGCGACGCGATGCGAGCGCGGGCGGCTGAGCTGGGCGCCGCGCTGCCGCTCGATCAGGTCGTGGAGACCTACGGGTTGGACGGATTCGAGACGTCGCTCCTCGAGCTGGCGCTGGCCCCCCTCATCGACGTGTCTTTTCGCAAGCTGCTAGCGCGCTACAACAACAACGTGCTCTTCGATTTCGTCGACGCGGACCTCGCCATGGGCTTGCTGGTCCCGACGCGCGAGGAGCGGCTCGAGGCGCGGGTCTACTTCAGCGTGGACGGCCGGCTGCTGGCCCATCGGCTGCTCACCCTGGTGGCGCCCAAGGAGTCGAAGGGCTCGGGGCTGCTCACCCGGGAGCTGCGCCCGCCCGAGCGGCTGGCGGACTACGTGCTCGGCCGCGAGACCCTGGACCCGACGCTGCGGGCACACGCGCAGCTCTTGCGGCCCAGCGTCACGATGGACGACGTCGTGCTGCCCGGGGGGACGCCCGAGGCGCTGCTGGGCCTCATCGCGGCGATGCGCTTTCGGGCGCGGCCAGCGGGCATCAACACGGCGCCGCCTTTTCTGGTGGGGCGCGGCGTGGCCATCGAGGTCGCCGGGCCGCCGGGCACCGGCAAGACCCTGTTGGCCCACGCGCTGGCGGGCGAGCTGCGGCGACCGCTCATCGAGGTCAACAGCGCCAGCCTCAACGCGGCCAGCGATTTTCGCGAGCTGGCCGACGGGCTCTTCAGCGAGGCGCGGGTGCAGGGCGCGGTGGTGCTGCTGGACCGCTGCGAGCCGCTGCTGGCGAAAAATAACCCGCGCACGCCTGCGCTCTTGGCGGCGATGGAGCAGTTCGGCGGGCTGGTGGTGCTGACGACGACGGCCTCCGACGACATGGACGGCAGCGTCGAGCGGCACGTCGCGTGGAAGGTCGAGCTGGAGCTGCCCGACGTGGACGACCGGCTGCGCATCTGGGAGCTGACGCGGCCCAGCGGGGTCGAGACGGCCAAAGACATCGACGTGGTCGACCTGGCCGCGCGCTTCGA
>CAZNZH010000166.1:0-3701 GCA_964577445.1 uncultured Myxococcales bacterium | reverse complement strand
GGCGGGCAGGTCAAGCGCGCGTGGGAGGTGGCCGAGCGCTGGGCGAAGGCGCGCACCGGCGAGGACAACGACGCCGGCAAGGTCACCCAGGCCGACATCATGCAGGCCGCGCAGGCGCAGATCCGCGCGAACATGAGCGACTACGCGGTGCGCAGCAAGGTCGGGCTGACCCTCGACGACCTGATCCTGCCGGCGAAAGAGAAGGAGCTCATCGACGAGGTGCTGCAGGCCTGCAAAAACCGCGTGTTCGTCATGAGCAAGTGGGGCTTCGGCAAGCGGTTGAGCACCGGGCGCGGCATCTGCGTGCTCTTCAAGGGCGAGCCGGGGACGGGCAAGACGCTGTGCGCCGAGATCTTGGCGAGCGAGCTGGGCATCAAGCTCTACCAGATCTCGATCCCCAAAATCGTCAGCAAATACATAGGCGAAACCGAGAAGAACATCGCCAAGATCTTCCACTCGGCGCGGGCGAATCACTCGATGCTGCTCTTCGATGAGGCCGACAGCCTCTTCACCAAGCGGGTCTCGGTCGAAAACGCCATCGACCGCTTCTCGAACATGGAGACCAACCTGCTCTTGCAGGAGATCGAGCGCTTCGAGGGCGTGTGCATCATGACGACCAACCTCGACAAGAACATCGACGACGCCTTCGCGCGGCGCATCCAGTTCAAGATCGAGTTCCCCTTTCCCGAGTCGGAGTACCGCACCAGGATCTGGAAGACGCTGATCCCCAAGGAGTGCCCGGTGGACGCTGGCATCGACTTCAAGCGGCTGGGAGACTGCTTTGAGCTGTCGGGCGGGCACATCAAAAACGCGGTGGTGCGGGCGGCGTATCGGGCGGCGTCGCGCGAGGGGAGGGTGGAGTGGGCGGACTTCGAGTTCGCGGCCGAGCAGGAGTGCAAAAACGCCGGGAAGCTGTTCCGCACGTCGGCGATGGCGCTCTTGGAGGAGTGGTGAGCATGCGAGACGCCAGGATATTGCTGGTCGCGGCGGCGGTCGCGGGGTCTTGGGGCTGCGGGGACGCCGGCGGCGGGGCCGACTCGGGCGCCGACGCGGTGGCGGACACGGTGGCGGACACGGCGGCGGACGGCGCCGCGGACACCGGCGACGTGCCTGAGGCCGAGGTGACGAAGCCGCCCGCCGGGACGGTGTTGATCAATGAGGTCTTCGCTCAAGCCGGCCCCGACGACTGGATCGAGCTGGTCAACCCGGGCGACGCGGCGGTGGACCTCGCCGGTTGGGCGCTGACCGACGACGACCCGACCCACGTCTACACCTTCCCGACCGGCGCGAAGATCGGGCCCCAAGCCCACCTCGTCATCGTGCGCGACGCGGCCAAGGGCTTCGACTTCGGGCTGTCGCCGGATGACTCGGTGACCCTCTATGACACCAAGGGGGCGCAGGCCGACCGCGCCGCGTGGCCGCCGGGGGCGATGCTGGGCGGGCGCAGCTACGGGCGCATCCCCAACGGCAGCGGCGACTTCACGGTCTTGGCCGCGCCGACGCCGGGCGAGGCGAACGTGGCCAACCCGGCGCCGACCTGCGGGGCGGGTGGGCTTGAGATCGGCGAGGCCTGCGACGGCGCCGAGCTCGGCGGCCTGAGCTGCGAGCACCTGGGCCTGGGCGCGGGGCACCTGGTCTGCGCCGCGGACTGTCGATCGCTGGACTGGTCGGGCTGCGGGCCGCTGGTGGGCACCGTGCGCATCAACGAGGTGGAGTCGAGCGGCACCGACCGCATCGAGCTGCGAAACACCGGCGACAAGGCGGTCTCGCTTGACGGCTACGTGCTGAGCGACGCGCTCGGCGGGGTCTACCTCTTCGCCGGCGCGCAGGCCCAGCTCGCGGCCGGCGGCAGCCTCGTGCTGGTGGGCGGTCAGGACCACACGTTCGGGCTCGGTGACGAGGACGCGCTGATGCTTGAGGACCCGCTCGGAAAGTTGGTGGACAGCGTGCGTTGGACGGCCTATCAGGCGGCGGTCTCCTACTGTCGGCGCCCCGACGGCACCGGGACCTTCTCCGCTTGCGCCAAACCCAGCTTCGGGGCCAAAAATCCATGACGCCAGTTGGTGCCGATGATTCCGCGACTCGACCAGCTCGAGGGGCCACGCCGCCTCTACCGCGAGTTGCTCGACGCCTTGCCGGGCGCCGGGTTTCGCGGCGAGATCTCGCCTGACCTCGGCAACCGGCTGGTCGCGGCGACCGACAACAGCGTCTACCAGATCCTGCCCCAGGCGGTGGTCTATCCCCTGGGCGCTGACTGCGTAAAAGCCTTCGTGAAGCTGGTCAGCGAGCCGCGCTTTCAGGCCGTCAGCTACACGGTGCGCGGCGGCGGGACGGGGACCAACGGGCAGGCGCTGGCCGAGGGCGTCATCGTCGACGTGTCGCGGCACATGCGGCGCATCCTCGACATCGACCTCGAGCTCGGGACGGCGCGGGTCGAGCCGGGGGTGGTGCTGGACCAGCTCAACGCGCACCTCGAGCCCCACGGCGTCTTCTTCGCGCCGAACCTGTCGCCGTCCAACCGGGCGACCCTGGGCGGGATGATCGCGACCAACGCGTGCGGCAAGGGCTCGCGGGTTCACGGGCGCACCAGCGAGCACGTCGTCGCGCTGGACGTGGTGCTGTCGGACGGCTCGACGCTGCGGACCGAGGCTCTCGACGAGGCGGGGCTTGTGGCGGCGAAGGCCCAGGACGGGCTGGCCGGCCACGTCCACCGGGTCGTCGACGAGGTGGTGACCGCGAACGCCGCGCTCATCGCCGAGCGCTTCCCGAAGATCCAGCGCTTCATGACCGGCTACGACCTGGCGCGGGTCGCGAACACCGAGGGCGCGCGCTTCAAGCTGTCGAACCTCATCTCCGGCGCCGAGGGGACGCTCGGCATCGTGACCGAGGCGACGCTGCGGCTGACGCCCATCCCGACGTGCTCGCGCCTGGTCGTCTTGGAGTACACGAGCTTCGACGCGGCGCTCGGTTCGGCGCGCCTCATCGCGGCCAGCGACCCGTCAGCCATCGAGACGGTCGACGAGACCGTGATGAGCCTCGCGCGCCAAGACGTCATCTGGCACAGCGTGGGCTCCATCATCGACGTCGAGGGGCAGCCGCGCCCGGCGGCGATCAACCTGGTCGAGTACGCCGGCCACGACCCGGCGGTCATCGAGGCGAAGGTCGCGGACCTGCTGGCGCGCGTCGAGCAGCACCGCGGCGAGGCCCAGGCGCCCTATCTGGCGCGGGTCGCCCAGAACGCGGCGGAGTGCAAGGCCCTGTGGGACCTGCGCAAGAAGGGCGTGGGGCTCTTGGGCAACGCGCCCGGCGCCCGCAAACCCATCCCCTTCGTCGAGGATACCGTGGTCCCGCCCGAGCGGCTGGCCGAGTACGTCGCGCGGTTTCGCGCGATCTTGGACGCCGAGGGCCTCACCTACGGCATGTTCGGCCACGTCGACGTCGGGTGCCTGCACGTCCGGCCGGCTTTGGACATGAAAGACCCGGCGGACGAGCGGCGGCTGCGCGCCATCTCCGACAAGGTGAGCGCGCTGTGCCAGAGCTACGGCGGCATGCTCTGGGGCGAGCACGGCAAGGGCTTTCGCAGCGAGTACAACCCCCAGTACTTCGGGCCCGAGCTCTACGCCGCGCTCTGCACCATCAAGCGGGCCTTTGACCCAAACGGCCAGATGAATCCTGGCAAATTGGCGGTTCCGGCCGGCTCG
>CAZNZH010000165.1:0-9450 GCA_964577445.1 uncultured Myxococcales bacterium | reverse complement strand
AGGCGCCTCACCAGCGCGCACTCGAAATCCGAAGCTGTATCTTGATACTGCGAGGATTCGAGGGGGTGCTGATGAGGATGCATCCGCTGCGAAATCGGCGAAGTTATTTTCATACAGTCCCTTGCTCTTACTTCATCGTCTTGGATTTACGGCTGCGCTTGCGAGTCTTCCGTCCAGAGCGTTGGGTCTCCGGCTCGCCATCGTCGCCGTCTGAGTCGCCATCGCCCGGGAGCGCCTCGATCGAGACCGCGTCGGCCTCGTCGTCGGGCATCGCCTGCATCATCGTGGTGGCGTCGTCGGCCTCGTCGTCGGGCATCGCCTGCATCATCGTGGTGGCGCCCTCGGCCTCGTCGTCGGGCATCGCCTCCATGGCGCGCGTCGCTGCGCCGGCGAACACCGGCTCCGGCGCCTCGCCATCCTCGAAGAAGTTCCCCTGGATGAGGTCCTCGTCTTCCTCGGTCGCCCACGCCGCCGCAGCCGCAGCCTCGTCCACCACCGGCAGCGCGGACTCCTCAGCGCTCTGTGCGAAGAAGTCCTCTGGAGCCGCGGCGAACGGCGCCTGGTGCGTCGGCGCGTCGTCCAGATCGCCGGGCTCATCATCGAGCGCGTCCGCCCACGGGGCCACATCGGCGTCGTCCGCCAGAACCGGCAGGTCGTGGCTCGTCGCGAGGTCCTCGTCGACGGACTCGTGAGCCCACGCCGGCGCCTCCTCGGCGGCCTCGACCCCCATCAACCCCGACTGCGCCGCCTCCGCCGCCAGCTCCTCAAAGCTCGCGGCCTCCGCCATCGCTGCGCCAGCCGCGCGCGCCGCGTCCGACTCCTCCGCGGCCGCCAGCGACCGCGCGCGGTCAAGGGACTCGCGATAGTAGGAAGCGAAGCGCTTGAGCACGGCGTCGCTGGTGGGCAACGTCGCGTGCCGGTTCAGAAGGCCGACCTCCACAGGCTCGATCGTGGGCTCCATCTCGTCCTCCCGCCAGCCCGTCCCCGGCGCCGCATCGCGCGTCACGGACGGTGGAATCTACTGAAGTGCCCCAGGCTCATACCGCGCTTGCCGCGGGACTTCCAGCCCTGCCGAGCGCCCTCGGAGCCGACCCCGCGCGCGGCCACGTATCAGACCACCGTCGGCGGATGGTCGCGCAACCACGCCTCGATGATCTCGCGCGCGCCATCTTCCAACCACGTCAGCTCGATGCCCATCCCCGGCGGCCCCCCGGCCTCGCCAGGGCTGCGCCGCCACGCCACGATCCCCTTGGCCTGGTAAGACGCATCCGGCCGAAGCGAGACCTGAAGCTCCACCTCGCGGTCTTCCTTCAACAGGTTGGGCGTAGCCACGAAGACGCCGGGCAGCTCGCTGCTGCCAGCGTCCTCGGCGTAGGTGAAGAAGTAGTGTGCGTAGTCGCCGTGCATCGGCGCGTCCAGGTTGAATCGCACCTGGGTCGTCCAGGCGTGCTGGCGGCCGCGACGCCTCCGGCCGCGGCCTTCGCGGCGCCCCACGGACGCCTCGCCGTGGTCCGCGACGGCTTGGTCGGGCTCTGGCGGGGTCGCCGCGATCGCCGCCCCATCGTCTGGACCGCTCAGCTCGGCTGCGGACGTGATGAGCCTGCGCAAGGCCTGGCTCAAGTGAAGCTCGCGGGTCATCAGGACCTCCTCGAGCTTGGCCATCCGCGCCTCCGCGCCCTCGAGCTGCTCGTGCCTCCGCGCGAACAGCTCCTCCCGCTCTTCGACGAGCTGCATGCGCACCTCGAAGAGCTCCCCGCGCCGCAGCAGCAGCACCTCGCGCTGATCGCGCTGCCCGACCACGATAGGCTCACTGGACGTCTCGCCGGTCTCCTGCTCGAGCAGCCCCGTGACCATCCGCGTGGCCTTGGGGCCCAGCGACTCCGCGCGCCGGATCAGGTTCGCCTTCTGCTCCTCCACGTACCCCGACAGGTCGCGCAGCGCCGCCGTCCGCGTGATGAACGCGCGCTCAGCCTCGACGAGCCCGGCCTCTTGCGCTTGAAGCTGGGCCTCCATCTCAACGAGCGCGGCCTCGCGCTGAGACAGCTCCGCCTCGCGAACTTCCAACTCGTCCGTCGCCTCACCCATCACTGCGTTCTCCCCGCCCCTATCGACCCGGCCTGCGCGTCGACCTAGCTCGGTCTCAGGGCCTCGACCCGTTCCACGCGGCGCGCCACGTAGGGGTGGCCCGGGTAGCGCTCCTTGAGCTCCGTCAGGAGCACCTCCGCCTCGTCGTCCAGGCCATTGCTTATGTAAAAATCGAGCTCCTGCAGCTCGTCTCGCAGCAACTCCTCACCTTCCCCGAAGGACTCCTCCGCGCTGTCTGAACCGCCCGACCGCGGAATCACGAGCCCGATGCCTGACTGCACCTGCGCGAGCAGGTCGGGTGGGATGAATGATTTGTCGGGGATCGTCTGTTCGCCGCCGTCGGCGAAGCCCATCTCGTCGTCCTCGTCCTCGCCGTCGAGATCGAAGTCGAAGTCATCGGTGCCATCTGCCGGCAGATCGTTCGCGTCGGTCCCGGGCCCGGGCGTCGCCGTCGCGGGCCCGCGAGCCTCCGCAAGCGCGCTCTCGAAGAGGTCCTGCAGGTCGTCGCCGACCGCGGCCATCCCGTGGGGCAAGGTCTGCGGCCGCGACTGCGGCGAATCCACCACCGACTCGCGGATCATCTGCTCGATCAACGCCTCAGCCGCCGCCGCGGCCTCGTCGTCGCTGGGCCCGGCGGCCGCGCCAGGCCGGAGCATCGGGAGCGGCGGCACCGGCGGCCCGCCGTCGATCGTCTGTTGCCGCCGCTGCGCCCGCGCCGCCTCGATCGGGCTCATCGCGGTCGTGGACGCGGCCATACGCGCGACTGACTCCCGAGTGCGCGGCGGACGCGCCTCGGCGTGGATCGGGTCCAGATCCTCGGCGTCCTCGAACTCGATGGTGGCGCCCGGCTCTTCCGGAGCCCTCGGCGCCACGACCCGCCGCGCCGAAGCGTCGTCGGGGTTGAGCACCAGGATCTCCATCAAACACTCGTTGCGCTCGTTCTCCAGGCCGCTCTTGTCGTAAAGGCGCGCCATCTCTTTGAGGACCGTCACGGCCTTGTGCGTTTGCCCGAGCTGGTTGAACGCGTCGGCCAGGGTCCCCAAGACCTCGAGGTCGCGCGGCGCAGCGCGGAACGCCGTCTTCAGCTTCGACAGGGACTTCTGCGGGTGCTGCGCGGCCACGTAGGAGGCCGCCACGCGCTTGGCCATCGCGGCGTCGTCGGGCTGGTGGTACAGCAGCCGCTCCGCCGTCCGCTGGAAGTCCTCGGTGTAGCCCAGCCGCTCGAGGGTCTCGGCCACGCGCCGGAACTCGCGCACGGCGTCGGTGATCTGCCCGAGCGCGCTGTACGCCTCGGCCAGCCGCAGCCGATCCGGGAGGTTCTCGGGATCCAGCTCGAGGATTTGGCGGATCACGTTCAGTTTTCCGAGCTGATCGCCCTTCCCCTCCAACAACCGCAAGGCCTCGCGGTACTGCACCGCCGCCTCGTTCAGCAGCCCGTGCTGCTGGTAGTTGGACGCGAGGGCCACGAAGAGCTCCTCGCGATCGGGCACGATCTTGAGGACCTGCTTGTAGACGGCGATCGCCTTGAGCGTGAAGCCGCCATCTTCGTAGCTGTGCGCGACCTTCAAGAAGGACTCGACCGCGCGATCGAGGTCCTTTTGGCGGTAGTAGAGATTGGCCAGGTTCAGGCGCGCCCGAACGTCGGCCGGGAACTCCTTGAGGACCTTCTCGTACTCCGCGATGGCCTTCTTATACTGGCCCTTCCGCATGTACTTCTGGGCCGAGGCGAGGAGCTTGTTCTTGTTCATCGCGTGGGCACGATCGCGGATCGGGTCGGGGTGGCAGCGAGGAGGGCGACTGCCAGCGTATTCCGCCCGGATACGTTAGCAGCCATTGTGACCTCGCGCCACTTGCAACGGTTCGCGCTGCGGCTCGGTCTAGAGGAGCTCGCCGAGCAGCAGCCCGTCGAGCGCGAGCAAGTACCCGCGGGCGCCGAAGCCCATCACCCGCGCGGTGACCACGTCGGCGATCGTGCTGCTGTGGCGGAAGGGCTCGCGCGCGTAGACGTTGGAGAGGTGGACCTCGACCGCGGGCAGGCCGGTGGCGATGAGGGCGTCGCGAATCGCCACGGAGGTGTGCGTGTAACCGCCCGGATTTATTAATATCCCAAAGTAGCCGGTGTCCATCGTCGCCTGGATGGCGTCGATGAGGCCGCCCTCGCCGTTGTGCTGCGAGCAGACGACCTCGGCGCCCAGGGCCCGGGCGCGCTCGGCCAGCGCGCTGTCGATGTCGGCGAGCGTGGTCGTGCCGTAGACCGCCGGCTCACGGCGGCCCAGCAAGTTCAGGTTCGGCCCGTGAAAGACCGCGACGCGACGCGAGCTCACGCGGGCCGCCGCCGCCGCTGGATGCGGTGCAGGACAGCGCGCAGCAGGTCGACCTGGGCTCGCCGGCCCTCCCCCATCGCGCGCAGCCGCTGCTCGTGCGTCAGCGCCGCCAAGCGCTCGGCCAGCGCCGCATCCTCGGGGTGCGCCTGCGCGAGCTCGCCGTAGATGGCGCATGCCTCAGCGAGGTGTCCCTGGCGAGCGTAGATCTCGGCCAGGGTGGCCGTCCGAATCCCGCCCGCGCTCACAGACGCGCTCGCCCGCCCGCGCGCGCCATCACGGTGCAGCGGTCGCCGGGACGAAGTCCGCCTCGAAGCTCGCGCCGTCGTTCGGGCACACCAGCGTCGTGGCACCGGCCGTCCCGAGGCAGCGGTCCAGCTTGCAGGGGTCGCCGCCGCCCGTGCTCGCCGGGCCCCACAGCGCGCCGCAGAGCGCGTTCGGGACGGCGTCGTCGGCTCCCGGAACGCAGACCTCGCTCAGCAGCCCGACATCCAGCGGCCCGTTGGGGTTGTTCGGGTTGAAGGGATCTCGGGCGACGGCTGTCTCGTACACATGCGCCACGCGGCAGTTGTTGCAGATCGTGATCGGGTATGAGAGCTCCGCGGACTTGACCTTCACGCCGTCAAGGCGATGCCCGACGGCCTTGACGTGCGCGACCACTTGGATGGAGGTGTCGGGCAGCGTCAGCTCGGGGATGGCGCGCAGACCACGGCCGATGTTTCCGGGGATGACATCGACGATCAGCACGCTGCTGGCGCCGGGATCGACGAAGGCGGCGCCCGGGCGGCTGTAGGAGAGGCGGGTGGGGTTGTCGAGGGTGACGCCGAGCTGCGTCAGGCGGTCGACCACCTCGGGGGCGGTCAGGATGGCCGAGCTGATCTCAAGCTCGACCTGGAGGCTCTCGATCCTGACGGCGCCGGCGTCGAGGCGGACGTCTTCCACCGAGAACCCGCTGGCGGCGCCCAGGGTTGGCATCGAGTTCCGCACCATCAAGTACAGGAAGTACTGGGTGCCGACCGAGATGTCGAGCACGCCGTGGGAGATGAAGATCTGCTGGGTGCCGCCGCTGGTGGCCTTGACCACGCAGTTGTCGTCGGGCTGCACGTTGCCGAGCAGCGCGAGCCCCGTGGGCAACTCATCGCCGCAGGCCGCCGTCGCCAGCATGCCGGCAGCGCCGAGCGCGAGGAAGAGCGTCGAAAACCGGCGGGTCGCCATCATGGAGTCACCTCTACGGCTCAAGATCGGGGCGCGTGGTTAGCGCCGCACCAATCTGGCCCCAGGCCAGGGTTCGTATCAAGGGACGGCCCACCGCTGCGAGCGTAACGAACATGACGGTGCTTCCGTCGGCCTTCTTGTCGCGCTTCGCGGCGTCGAGCAGCGCGGGCACGCCCGGGAGGCCGGGCGCGCCGGTGTCGACGGGGAGGCCGACGGCCTCTAAGGGCGCGCGCACGGCGGCGACCAGGCCAGCCGGCGCCACGCCGATCGCCTCGGAGACACGGGCTGCCTGGATCATCCCGAGGGAGATCGCCTCGCCGTGGGTGAGCTGGCCGTAGCCGAGCAGTCGCTCGTAGGCGTGCCCCAGGGTGTGGCCGAAGTTGAGGATCGCGCGGCGGCCGGCTTCCCGTTCGTCGGACGCGACGACCTCGGCCTTGATGCGGCAGCTCGCCAGGACCAGCGCGCGGGTGGGCTCGGCCTCGAGCGCCGCGAGCCGGCCGGGCTCAGCCTGCACGGCGTCGATGAGGGCCGGGTCGGCGATCAGACCGTGCTTGATGCCCTCGGCCAGACCGCAGCGGCGCTCGCGGGCGGGGAGCGTGGCGAGCACGGCGTGGCTCGCGATGACCGCGCGGGGTTGCCAGAAGGCACCGATGAGGTTTTTGCCGGCGGCGTGATTGACGCCTGTCTTGCCGCCCACCGCGCTGTCGATCTGCGCCAAAAGCGACGTCGGCACCTGAAGAAAAGACACGCCGCGGTGCAGGATCGCCGCGGCGAAGCCCGTGAGGTCGCCCACGACACCGCCGCCCAACGCCACCATCAGATCGCGCCGCCCCAGCCCGGCGCCCAGCGCACGGTCGAGCACGAGCCCGATGGTGTCGAGGCTCTTGGTCGCCTCGCCGGCGGGCAGCTCCACCACCTCGACGGTGAGCCCCACGCCCTCGAGGGCGGCGCGAACCCCGGCCGCGTAGAGCGGCCCCACGTGGCTGTCGGTGACCACCAGCGCGCGCCCTCTGCGACCGCGAACCCGCTCGGCCTCTCGCGCCACGGTGGCGTCAGGCAGCCCGTCCACCAGGTGAATCGGGTAGGAGCGCTCGCCCAGCCCGACGGTCAAGGTAGTCACGAGGCCCCCGCCTGGCGGTGGATGAGGGCGTCGATGGCGTCGACGACGGTCGCCGTCTCCAGGTCGTCCACGTCGATGACGAAGGTCGCGCGCTCGTAGAAGCGCTTTCGCTTGGCGAGCTGGTCGGCGATGACCGCGCAGGCCGCGTCCTGGTCGTGGCCCGCCACGAAGGGCCGCCCACCGTCGGCCAGCAGCCGGCGCGCCAGCAGCGCCGGCCGCGCCCGTAGCCAGATCGACACGCTGCTGGTGACGATGAGATCCATCGCGCCGCCGGCGGCCGGGGCGCCGCCGCCGGTGGCCACGATACGCTGGTCGCCGGCCAACGCCTCGGTGAGGGCGTCCGCCTCGAGGGCGCGAAAGGCCGGCTCGCCCTGCTGCTGGAAGATCTCGGTCACGGTGAGGCCGGTCCGGGCCTCGATCATGCGGTCGAGATCCCAGACCTCCCATCCCCAGCGGGTGCCGAGAGCGCGCGCGATGGTCGACTTACCGACCCCGGCGAGCCCCAGGAGCGTCAGCACGCCCGTCGGCAGGCGTTCAGGGGCCACCACCGTCCACCAGGCTGGCGCGGCGGTTGGCGATGCGCGGCGTGATGAAGATCAGCAGCTCGCTGCGGTTGTCCGTCTCGCGGTGATTCTGAAAGAACCAGCCGAGGATTGGGATCTTCGACAGAAACGGGACCTTCGCGCTGGAGCTGCCGGTGTTCCGGGTGAAGATGCCGCCGATGACGGTCGTGTCGCCGTCACGCACCAGCAGCGAGGTGTGAGCCTCCTTCTTCTGGATGGTGGGGGCGCCGTTGGCCGAGGTCTGGCCGAAGTCGGGCTCGTTCTTCGTGATGTCCAGGTCGAGCCGGATGTTGCCGTCGGGCGAGGTGTTCGTCTGGACCTCGAGCTTCAGCTCGGCGTTGAAGAACTGCGTGTTCACGCCGTTGGCAGACACGACCGAGATCGGGATGGACACGCCCTGACGAATCGAGGCCTTCTTGCCGTCGATCGTGAGGATCTTCGGGGCGCTGATGATCTTCACCTGGCCGGAGTCTTCGGCGGCTGACAGGCGCAAGTTGAGGTTGGCCGCGCCGCCCAGGCTGCCGAGGGTCAAGCCCAGCGCACCACCAGCGCCGGCGCCGGCGGCGGCGGGCAGGTTCACGGCGAAGTTCGGGTTCGAGGTCAAAAGCCCCGCTCCCGGCGCGGTCGCGTCGTCGGCGCCACCGGAGATTCCGATGACGGACGGGAAGGCCAGACCGGTGGGGTTGCCGAAGGCCGGCGACATGGTGAAGTTGCCGCCCCACTGAACGCCCAGCTCGCGGCTGAAACTCGTCGACGCCTCGACGATGCGGGCCTCGATGAGCACCTGCGGCAACTGCACGTCGAGGCGGCGCACGATGTCCTCGGCGGCGATGACGTGCTCCTCGGTATCCTTCACGATGAGGGTCGAGGTGGCGCTGTCCGCCGAGACCGTGCCGTTTTTCGAGAGCACCGTCTTGATGTGTAGCGTGACCTCATCGAGCGACGCGTAGTTCACCGTGATGAAGCGCACGACCTGGGGCTTGAGCTCCTCGATGGTCTGCTTGCGCTTGAGCTCGGACTCGAACTCCTTCTGGATGTCCTCGACCTTGGCGACACGGTAGACGCCGTACTCTTTGACGTAGTCGAAGCCCTGCGTCTTGAGGATCATGTCCAGCGCGAGGTCCCACGGGATGTTCTCGAGGTGGAACGTGACCTTGCCGGACACGTCGTCGGCCGCGACGATGTTCACGCCGCCTTCCTTGGCCAGGAAGGTCAGCACGTGCTGGAGGTCGGCGTCCTTGATGGTCAGGTTGATCTTCTTGCCGCTGTACTTGCGCTTGGTGCGACGGCGCCGCGTGTTGTCGATGAACTGACCGCCGGAGCCGCCCGCACCGGCCTTGCCAACCGCGCCACCCTGAGCGGCCACGAGGCCGGGGAACGCGTGCACGCCCGGGGGCAGCCGCTTGCCAGGCCGCTGCTCGGCCGCGCCGTCCGCCGAGGCCTGGGCGGCGCTGGTGAAGGACCAGACCAGCTTGCCGTCGGCCAGCCGCACGTCGTCGCGCACCGGCTCGCGGAGATCCACGACCACCCGCACCGTGCCGGGCTCATCGGCCGACTTGAAGCTCGACACCAGCTTGACCGGGCCCGCGAAGTCGCCGGTGTCCAGGCTGCGCTCAAGCTCCCGCGGGATGACGGTCCCTCGAAGCCGCAGCTCCAGGCGACGCGGCGTCCGGCTGGTCACCTCGTAGGTCGCGTCCTCGGTGAGCGCGATCTCGACGCGTCCATTTCCGTGTGATTCCCTGTAGTTAAGATCGGTGATGACCGGTCGCACGGCGACCTTCTCCGCGGCCTTCGTGGGCACGGCGACCTTCTCCGGGGCCTTCGTGGGCACGGCCTTCGCCGCTTCAGCCTTCGCCGTCGCGGCCTTCACCGCTTCGGCCTGCGCCGCCGCGGCCTTCATCGCTTCGGCCTTCACCGCCGCGGCCTTCGCCGCTTCGGCCTGCGCCGTCGCGGCCTTCACCGCTTCAGCCTTCGCCGCTTCGGCCTTCACCGCCGCGGCCTTCATCGCCGCGGCCTGCGCCGCCTCGGCCTGCGCCGCTGCGGCCTCCAACTCAGCCAGCGCGCGCTGCGCCGCCGCCGCCTTCGCAGCCTCCGCCTTCTGCGCCGCCCGCGCCGCCTCCAGCTCAGCCCGCGTGGGCTGCGCCTC
>CAZNZH010000164.1:0-9459 GCA_964577445.1 uncultured Myxococcales bacterium | reverse complement strand
TCTCGCGCCGTCGACCAGCACGGGGACCATCATCGTCGACGACGGCGGGCTCAGCCGCGGCCTGGACGACCGGGCGCTGGCCTGGGACGCCTCGGACACGCCCGTCGATCTCCAGGCCCACCTGCGCGTGCGCGGGACCTCGCGGCTGGTCGTGGCCTCGCCGCTGACCGTCAGCAGCTTGTCGGTAGAAGACGAGGCGGTGGTCACGCACCTTCAGACGGCGCACGGGTTTGAGGCGGGGCTGGACCTCATGGCGGGGTCGATCGCGGTCGCGGCCGGCGCGTCCATCGACGTCACCGGGCGGGGCTTTATCGGCGACTGTCGGCCAGGCGTTGCGTCGTGCGGGGGCGGCGGCTACACCGTCGGCAACACCGGCGCGGGCGGCTCCGGTGACTACTCGGGCGGCTCTCACGGCGGTGTCGGCGGCGGTGCGCAACCCGCGGCCAGCTACGACGACCCCAAAGCGCCGGCGATCTCGGGCGGTGGCGGCGGCCACGGCGCCAGCGGTGCCTGGCCCGGCGGCGACGGTGGCGGGCGAATTCGGCTGGTGGTGGCTGCCGGGCTGAAGCTCGACGGCGCGTTGCGGGCCGACGGCGCCCCACCCAAGGGCGAGGGGGCCAGCGTGGGCGGCGGCGGCGCGGGCGGCGCGATCTGGGTCGACACGAAGACCCTGACCGGGGCGGGCCAGATGACGGCCAACGGCGGGCGCGGGGCCAAAGAGGCGGCGCACGCGGGCGCAGGCGGCGGCGGCGGGCGCATCGCGGTGCGATACGACTCGGCGGCCGGCTTCGACTCCAGCCGCATCACGGCTTGGCCGGGGGCTGAGGCCGACGCCAAGCCCGGTGCGCCAGGCACGGTGTATCTGACGCAGAACGGCCAGACGCCGACGCTGGTCTTGGACGACGGCGGGCTCAGCGGCGGGCTGGACGATCGCGCGCTGGGGTTCGCGGTGGCCGGTGAGCTGCTGGACCTCAAAGCGAACCTGACGCTGCGCGGCAAGACGCGGCTGGTGGTGACGGCGCCGCTCAAGGTGGCCGACCTGACGCTGGAAGAGCAGACCGTGCTGACGCATCCCTTCGGCACCCACGGCTATGAGCCCGGCCTGACGGTCACCGCCGACACGCTGACCATCGGGACGGGGGCGTCCATCGACGTCAGCGGGCGCGGATACCTCGGCGACTGCGCGGTGGGCGACGAGTCCTGCGGCGACGGCGGCCACACCATCGGCGGGGCGAGCACGGGCGCGGGCAGGATCGCGGGCGGGTCCTACGGCGGCGTCGGCGGCGGCGCGGCTCGCTCGGCGACCTACGGCGACCCGAAGGCGCCGGCCGACCTCGGCAGCGGCGGCGGCTACGGCGCCAGCGGCAGCTGGCCGGGCGGGCAGGGCGGCGGGCGCGTCCGCGTCACCGTCGGCACGCTCAACAACTCCGGCGCCATCTTGGCCGGCGGCGCGGCCTCGCCCAAGAGCGGCACCAGCGTGGGCGGCGGCGGGTCCGGCGGATCCATCTGGATCACCGCGGGGACGCTCAGCGGGCCAGGACAGATCCGCGCGGACGGCGGCGCGGGCGGCGCCGAGGCGGCGGGGGGTGGTGGCGGCGGTGGCGGCGGCCGCGTGGCGCTCTATTACACGACCGGCGGCTTCGACGCGGCCAAGGTGAGCGCGGTCCCCGGGCCCGCAGCACCAGGAACGCCCGGCGCGCCGGGCACGGTGTACCTCGCCCCGGCCGGAAAGACCGCGACCGTCGTCATCGACGACGCGGGCATCAGCGCGCTGCTCGACGACCGCACGCTGGGCTGGGACGCGGCCACCGAACCGCTGGATCTCGCCGGCGACCTCACCGTGCGCGGGACCTCTCGGCTGGTGCTCACCCGGCCGCTGGTGGTCGGGACGCTGCGCCTCGAGGGCAGCGCGCGCCTGAGCCACCTCGAGGGCGACGCGACCCTCGAGCCGCTGGTAGATATCAGCGCAAAAGACGTGTTCATCGGCACCGGCGCGGCCATCGACGTCGTCGGCCGCGGCTATCTGGGCGATTGCCGGCCCGGGAAGCCATCGTGTGGGAGCGGCGGGATGACCGTCGGCGACGTCTCCGGCGGTGGCCCTCGCTATTCGGGCGGCTCCCACGGCGGATTGGGCGGCGGCGACGCGCCCACGCGCGCCTTCGGGGACCCCTTCGCGCCTTTGACGGCTGGGGCCGGCGGCTCGCACGGCGGCAGCGGGTACTGGCACGGCGGCGACGGCGGCGGGCAGATCTTGCTCGTGACCGACAACCTGGTCCTCGACGGCGCCATCCTCGCCGACGGCGCTGGGCCGCTGAACGCGGACTCGACCAGCGCGGGCGGCGGTGGTGCTGGCGGCTCGGTGTGGGTGCAGACGCTCACCCTCAGCGGCGACGGCGCCATCCGGTCCCACGGTGGCCCCGGGAGCGCCGCGGCGGGCGGCAGCGGCGCAGGCGGCGGCGGCGGGCGCGTCCTGCTGGACTTCGGCAGCAACGTCGGGACGGTCCCCGACAACGTGACCGCGTTCGGCGGCGCCGCGGACTCCGCGTTCGGCGGTCCCGGGACGGTCGCGATCGTCGAAGGTGGCGTGCTGAGCTTGCGCATCGACAACGGCGGCCTGACCCACGGCAACAAGATCGCGCCCTGGCCCGAGGTGGGCAGCGTGGTCGCCACAGGCCTCGGCGCCGACAGCGTCACCGTGGCCAACGCGGCATGGCTGCCCGACGCGCTGGTCGGCCTGCAGGTCGGGTTCGTCGGCGCGCCGGGCCTGTTCACGATCACCGCCAACACCACCGACACCCTGAGCCTCGACGGCGACCCGAGCACCGCGGGCGCCATCGGCGACGCGCTCACGGGCGTCCGCGCCGTGGCCGGCCACCTCAGCGTCGCAGACGGCGCCACGGTCTGGCTGCGCGATCAGCTCCGCGTCGAGACCCTCGACGTCCTCGACGGCGGCGTGCTCGGGCACCAGCCGACGACCATCGCTTATGAAAACGGGCTGCGCGTCGACGCCTCCGGCGCGGTCACCATCGCGCCGCAGGGCGCTATCGACGTGTCGTTTGCTGGATATTTGGGCGACTGCGAGACAGGCGACGACTCGTGTGGCGGCGGGGGGCACTGGTTCGGCAACGTCAACGGCGGCTCGGGGCAGGGCTCGGGCGGGTCGCACGGCGGCAAGGGCGGCGGCGCGACCTCCAGCGCGACATACGGCGACGCCGCCGCGCCGTTCACGCTCGGGGGCGGCGGCGGTTACGGGAACAGCGGCAATCACCCCGGCGGCAGCGGCGGCGGCCGCGTATGGCTGAGCGCGCTGTCTCTGGACCTGCGCGGCGCCATCCGGGCGAACGGCGAGGGCGGGGCCAACCCGGCGTCCGGCGGCGGCGCGGGCGGCTCGATCTGGGTCGACGTCGGCAAGCTGACCGGCAGCGGCGCCATGACGGCGGCGGGCGGGCCAGGCGGGCTGGGAGCCAGCGGCTCCGGCGGCGGCGGCGGGCGCGTGGCCATCGACGGCGACGACACAGGCTACGGCGGGGCGGCGACCGCACCCGGCGGGAGTGCCGAGACCCCGGCGCGGCAAGGACAGCCCGGCACGGTCAGCGTCAACTGAGCGCGCGTGCGGACGCAGGGCGCCGCCGCCTCGGCGCGGCGGTTTTGCCCTGCGAATCTCGCCGATCCGCACCCATCCGGGGTATGCCAGCGCGCATGGCTGCACAACCGAAGGTGGCGCGCACGTGAGCGGAGCGAAGCAGGGTAAGGCCGCCGATTCGTCAGGCGGCGTCAAGCGAATCGGAGGGCGCAAGGTGGGCGCGGCCATCGCGGTCCACAACGGGCGCGAGGTGCTGGCGCGCTGTCTGCGGGCCGGGGCCGACCAGTGGAGCGTGGCCTGCGTGCTCGACGACGGCTCGACCGACGGGACGGCCGAGATGCTGGCCCGCGACTTCCCCGACGTGATCCGCATCGAGGGCGACGGCGACCAGTGGTGGACCGGTGGCACCAACCGCGCCATCGAAGCCTGCCTCGCTGAGCGCTGCGATGACGTGCTGCTGCTCAACCCCGACGTGGTGCTGCTCTCAGGCGCCGTCGAGGCGCTGGTGGCCGCGTCCGAGCGCGAGCCGGACGCCGTGATGGCCTCGCTGGTGCTGGACCTCGACCACCCCGACCGCGTCTGGTGGGCCGGCTCGCGCTTCGGCCCTGTGGCCCCCGCCCTGCCCGTCTACGCCAGCCGCTACCTGCACCCCGCGGGCACCCCGCTCGCCGCCATGCCGAGCCAGCCTTACGCCACCGACGAGGCCCACGGCCGCGCCGTCTTGGTCAGCGCCAAGACCTTCCGCCGCCACGGCCTCTTCGACGAGGGCACCTTCCCGCACTACGGCGCCGATGTGGACTTCTCGATGCGCCTGCGCCGCGCCGGCGTCCCCATCCGGGTCGTCCCCGCCGCCCGCGTCCTGCTGTCGACCGGCACCTCCGGCATGGCCCCCAGCGCCGGCGACCTCCGCGCCCGCGCCAAAAAACTCAGGCGCTACCTGCGCGAACAGCGCTCCGGCGACGCCGCCCGCGTCTGGTGGGAGCTCTTGCGCCGCCACGTCCCCGCCCACGCCGTCCTGCCCAGCTACGCCTTCATCTTGGGCCTCAACGCCGCCCGCATCCTGGGCCTCCGCCGCTCCTCCCGCTCGCCCGGCGCCGCCCACTCCCCCAGCGCACCCCGCTCGGAAACCGCCCGATGATCATCGCCGTCTCAGGCGTCGATTACGCAGGTAAGAGCACGCAAATCGCGCTGCTCGAAGCCCACCTCCGCGCCCACGGCGCCCGCCCCGACGTCCGCTGGCACCGCCCCGGCTACTCGCGCGGCCTCGACCTCGCCCGCGCGGCGCTCGCCCGCCTGCGCCCCGGCGCCATCCCCGCCCCCGGCCCCAGCGCCGCCCGCGAGCGCGCCTTCTCGAGCCCGCGCGTCCAGCGCGCCTGGGCCGCCATGGCCCTCGCCGACACGCTCACCCACTACGCGCTCAAGGTCCGCACGCTGTCGCTCGCCGGCCGCACCGTCATCTGCGACCGCTACGTCGACGACGGCCTGCTCGACCTCCGCCTGCGCTTCCCCGACCTGCACACCGACCGCTGGCTCGCCACCGGCGCGCTGCTCAAGGCCACCCCCCGCCCCCCCCCCTCCCACCGGGTGCTGCTCGGCCGCGCCCGCGGCCACGCGCGCCACGCCGCCCAGGCCCCCCCCATGCCCGCCCCCCCCCCGACCCGCGAGCGCCGCCACGCCGCCTATGACGCCCTCGCCGCGAGCGGCCGCTTCACCGTGGTCGACGCCGCCGGCACCCCGGCCGCCGTCTTCGCCAAGATCCGCGCGCTGCTGCCTGCCTCTTTGGGCGGCGACGCCGTGGGAGCCTGACCCCATGCGGATCTCCGAGATGCGCGCTCGCGAAGACCTCGACGCCATCGTCCGCGCCACCTTGGCGCGCGACTTCTCCGAGCAGCTCGGCCGCCCCGTCGCCGTCACCGCTCGAGGCCCCGGCCAGCGCTGGCTGGTCCAGCCGCTGCTGTCGGCCTTCTACACGCCGCAGATCTCGGGCGTCGCTCGCCGCCACCTCCGCGACGACTTCCGCTACAGCCCCGTCCCCCTCCGCGTCGTGCCCCAGTTCGCCCTCGGCACCGCCCTCGCCAGCGCCCCCGGCCTGCGCCTCGCCGGCCGCACCGCCTTCTTCGTCGACCCGCCCGTCCACGGCGCCGCCGACCTGCTCATCATGCCGGGCAACCGCCGCGTCCGCGTGTTCGACTTCGCCCGCCGCGTCTGCCGCGTGCTGCTCAAAGAGGGCTTTGGCCCCCGCGTCATGGAGACCGAGGTGGCGGTCCGCGGCGGCCCCACCGGCGGCCCCTTCCCTCCAATTACCCAGGCCGCGCCTGATCTCTCGTGGTTCGAAGAGCCCCTGGTCGCCGGCCGGGTCCTGCCCCGACTTCCCCCCTGGACGCCCGCGCGGCCGCTCGAAGCGCGCGCCCTCGCCGCCCTCGCCGCCTTCACCCGCCCAAGCCGCCGCACCGTCGGCGCGGCCTCCCACCTCGAGCCGCTCCTCACCCGCGTCGCCCTCGCCGCCGCCGAGGTCACCGCCCGCGGCGGCGCCGCCGCCGCCTCCCCGGCCGCCTACGCCTCCGCCCTGGCCGAGGTCGCCGCCATACCCGGCGAGCTCGACGTGGCGACGACCCACGGCGACCTCCAACCCGGCAACATCCTGGTGACCCACGGCGGCAAAGACGTCCTCATCTTGGACTGGGAGCACTCCGGCACCCGCCTCGCCGACTACGACGCGCTCGTGCTCGGGCTGCGAAGCCGCGCGGCCCACGGCCTCGGGGCGCGCGTTTTGGCCTTCGTGTCGGGCGCGACCCCCTGCGCGGGGCTGGGTCCCGAGGCCGCCGGCCTGCCCTGGCGGCGCGCCACCGCGGCGGCATTTCTGCTCGAAGATCTCTGCTTTTACCTCGAAGAGAGCGTCGAGGTGCCCGGCTCCCGCCCCTCGGCCGGCCTCGCGGTGCTGGGCCAGGAGCTGGCGACCCTCGGCCCCGATCTGGCCAGCCTGCGCGCGCTGCGGCCCCCCCAGGCGGTGTCCCCATGAGGCGCCTCGCCATCCACGCCGGCACGCTCCGCGGCCTCGGCAGCGGCGTCGTCGGCAGGCATCTCCTCATGGCCATGGCGGGGCTGGAAGGAGCGCCCAAGATCCTGGCCTGGGTCCCCGCCGAATGGGGCCTGGACCCGACCCGCGGCGGCGGCCGCCTCACCGTCCGCACCACCCACCCCGGCCTGGGCGCCAAGCTCGCCCTCGAGGCCATCACGCTGCGTCGCGAGATCAAGCGCTTTCGCGCGGAAGCGCTGCTCTCTCTCGGCGACACCAGCGCGCCTTACTGTGCGGTGCCGCATGCGCTCTTCGTGCAGCAGGCCTACCTCGCCTACGCCCCTGAGTCCCTGGATTTTCCGCTGCCTCGCGCCTTCCGCCTGAAGCTGCGCGCCATGGCGGCCTGGCTCAAGGTGGGCTTGGGCACCACCGACCGGGTCATCGTCCAAAGCGAGCACATGCGCCAGGCCTTCGCACTGCGCTGGGGCTTCCCGACCAGCCGCATCGTCGTCATCCCCAGCACGGTGCAGCACGAGGCCCTCGACCCGCAGATCATCGCCCACGCCGACTCCCCGCACCGCCCATGGCTCTGCTACGTCTCCAGCGCCGGGCCGCACAAAAACCACGCGGTGCTGGCCCCGATGATGGAGGGCCTGCGCCAGCGCTACCCGGAGCTGCGCTGCCGCCTCACGGTGCGCCAGGACGCCGTGCCCGAGCTGGTCCGCGAGGCCACGCGGCTGGGCGTGCTGGACCGCTTCGAGTTCGAGGGCACCGTGGGCGCCGCGGAGGCCATGGGGCTGGTGCGCGGCGCCGCGGTGGTCGTGGTACCGAGCCTCCTCGAGTCCTTCGGTATCCCCTACTATGAAGCGATGGCGCTGGCGCGGCCCATCGTCGCAGCCGACCGCACCTGCGCGCGCGAGGCCCTGGGCGACGTCGCCCTCTACGCGCCGGCTTCGGACGGCTACGCCATGGCCGAGCAGGTCGCCCGGCTGCTCGCCGACACCGCTGAGGCCCAGGCCCTCGGCGCCGCCGCCCGCGCCCGCTTCCTCGCGCACCAGACCTCGTGGTCCGACATCGCCCGGGCGATGTTGGACGTCATCAGCACCCTCTGAGCCCTCGGGAGCCGCGCCATGAGCCGAATCTACCTGTCCCCGCCGCACATGGGCCCCGACGAGCGGGCGCTGCTGCTCGACGCCTTCGACTCGAACTGGGTGGCGCCGCTGGGCCCGCACGTCGACGCCTTCGAGGCCGAGCTGGCCGCTCGCGCCGGCACCGCGTATGCCGCGGCGCTGTCCAGCGGCACGGCGGCGCTGCACCTCGCGCTGCGCATCGTCGGCGTCGGACCCGGCGACACGGTGCTGGTGCCCACGCTGACCTTCGTCGCCTCCGCCAGCCCGGTCCGCTACCTGGGCGCTGAGCCCGTCTTCATCGACTCGGAGCGTGGTACGTGGAACATGGACGCCGCCCTGGTCGAAGAGGCGCTCCGCGACGGCGCCCAGCGCGGCGAGCTCCCCAAGGCCGTCGTCGCGGTCGATCTCTTCGGCCAGTGCGCCGATTACGACGCGCTGGTGCCGGTGTGCGCGCGCTACGACGTCCCGCTCATCGAGGACGCCGCCGAGGCCCTGGGCGCGTCGTGGCGGGGCCGCCCAGCCGGCAGCTTCGGGCGCATGGCGGTGCTTTCTTTCAACGGCAACAAGATCATCACCACCAGCGGCGGCGGGGCGCTCCTCGGTGACGGGGCCGGCGACATCGAGCGCGCCCGGCACCTGGCGACGCAAGCGCGCGAGCCGGCGCCCCACTACGAGCACGCCGAGCTAGGCTACAACTACCGCCTCTCGAACCTCCTCGCCGCCGTCGGCCGCGGCCAGCTCCGCGTCCTCGACCAGCACGTCGCCGCCCGCCGCGCCAACCACGACGCCTACGCCCGCACCCTGGGCCAGCTCCCCGGCGTCACGCTCATCCCCCGCGACCCCCGCGGCGACAGCAACTGCTGGCTGACCGTCCTGCAGATCGACCCGGACGCCGCCGGCACCGATCGCGAAACGATCAGGCAGCATCTCGCTGATTTGAATATCGAGGCGCGCCCGGTCTGGAAGCCCATGCACCTCCAGCCGGTCTTCGCCAGCGCGCGCACCTATGGCGGTGCCGTGGCCGAGGAGCTCTTTGATCGCGGGCTCTGCCTGCCCAGCGGCTCGAGCCTGAGCGACGCCGAGCGCGCCCGGGTCATCGACGCGGTGAGCGCGGCCCTACCCTGACGTGGGCTGAGGTGGGCTAGCCCGGCGCGGGTGTGGCGTGTAGCCTCAGAGGCCTCGAGCCCGCGGCGGAGACTTCACCCCGCGCGGCGCTCGCCGAACGGAGGCACCATGGGCTCGAACGCGCTGGCGAACGCTCGGGAGCGCCTGCTGGCCTCGGTCGTGGCCGACGGCTTCGACACGGCGGCCATCGATCTACGCGAGGAGGCGGGGCCGCTGGGGCTGCGGCTGCTGGTCGCCCAAGCGCGGGACGCCTACCCCGGCACGGGCATGCGGGCCGTGGTCGCCGATGACGCCGGCGTCGCCTACGGGAAAACCGCCGATCTCGGGCTGGCGGATCTCGCACGAGCGCGGGGCTGGCTGAGCACGCCGCCGCCGGCCGCCGACCTGATGCGGGTCGTCAACGCCGCCGCCTTCGACGGCCTGCTCGCCCTCGAGCCCGACGCGCCCCAGGTGACCAAGACCCACGACGGCGCGCTCGAGCTGCGCTTCGTCCGCAGCGCGTTCCCCAGCGGCGCGCGCGAGCCGATGCTCGTGCGCATCGGCGCTTTGGGCCGCGAGGAGGTCCGCCGCCTGCCCGCGGAGGGGCCGGGCCCGCCGACGCCCAT
>CAZNZH010000163.1:0-9476 GCA_964577445.1 uncultured Myxococcales bacterium | reverse complement strand
GCCCAACGCGGCCGGCGACATCGACATCGACGCGGAGCTTGCGCGCTTTGAGGCCGAGGCCCGCGCTGAGCTGGGCCTGGACCAGCCGACCGAGCAGTACGTCGAGCACGTCGCGCGGGATTTCCAGGCCAAAGACCGCGCCCACACGACGATCCTGGTGAGCGGGCTGACCATGGCCCACGACTACTTCGTGCAGGGCGCCTTGTCGGGGCTCGGCTACAACATCCGCGCCATGGACGTGGCCGACTACGACGCGCTGCGGTACGGCAAGGAGTTCGGCAACCGCGGGCAATGTAACCCGACGTACTTCACGGTCGGAAACCTCATCAAGCACCTCTCGCATCTGCGAGATGGTGGCATGTCGACCGAGGAGATCATCAAGAGCTACGTGTTCCTGACGGCGGGCGCCTGCGGCCCGTGCCGCTTCGGGATGTACGTGACCGAGTACCGAAAGGCCCTGCGCGACGCGGGCTTCGACGGCTTCCGCGTGCTGCTCTTTCAGCAGCAGGGCGGGCTGAAGCAGGCGACCGGCGAAGAGGAGGGGCTGAGGTTCGACCAGCCGTTTTTCCTCGGGCTCGTCAAGGCGCTCTTCATCGGCGACGCGCTCAACGCCATCAGCTACCGCGTGCGCCCCTACGAGCTGGTGGCCGGCGCGACCGACCACGCGCTGGCGGAGTCGAAGCGGCACATCCACGACGCGCTGAAAAACCAGACCAGCATCGTGGTCGCCATGTGGAAGGTGCGGCGCGAGTTCTCGAAGGTCAAAGTCGACAAGCTCCGGGTGCGGCCGAAGGTCGGCATCATCGGCGAGTTCTGGGCGATGACCACCGAGGGCGACGGCAACTACAAGATGCCGAAGTTCTTGCAGGAAGAGGGTGCCGAGGTCGACGTGCAGCTCGTCACCGCGTGGATCATCTTCATGATCTGGGAGAACATGCGCGACACCCAGCACCGCATGACGCTGCGCCAGGACGACGGCGCCCGAAAGGGCCTCGAGGGCAAGGAGCCGACCGGCAAGATCTGGAAGCTGCGCGGGGCCGAGATCGCGGTGCGCGGGCTCTTTCAGGGCTGGGCCAACATGATGGGCCTGCACGGCTACCATCTGCCCGACATGTTCGAGGTGGCCGAGGTCGCCAAGGACTTCTACAACAACGACTTGCGCGGCGGCGAGGCCCACATGGAGGTCGGCAAGCTCATCCTGAACGTTGTTAAGAGCAAGGTGAACATGACGCTCTCGGTCAAGCCCTTCGGGTGTATGCCGAGCTCGGGCGTGTCTGACGGCGTGCAGTCCGCCATCACGGAGCTCTACCCGGAGGCCATCTTCCTGCCCATCGAGACGACCGGCGATGGTGCTGTCAACGTCCAGAGCCGCGTGCAGATGATGCTCTTCAAGGCCAAGGCCCACGCCCAGCGCGAGAAGGACTCAGCGCTCGAGCGCTACGGCATGACCGAGGACGAGGTGCGTCAGACCCTCGAGCGCTTCCCCATCCTGGGCCACCCGCTGATGAAGGCGCCGCACCGCAACGCCTCGACGGCCGCCGACACCGTCGAGCTGGTCGGCATGGTCCGCCACCCCCTGCGAGCCCTCAAGATCGCCGCCGAGCGACGCAAGAGCCAGCTCACCCTCCGCAAGGGCCGCCACGTCCACGCCACGGCCGCCGCGGCGGCGTAGCGATAGAGGCCTCAGCCGGGGGGAGCGCGTTCGAATAAGTAGAGCGTGCTGCTGACTTGGTCGCTTAGCGTTCCGAAAACGGGTCAACGACCCGGACTGAGCCGTAGATTCGGCCGCTCTGGAAGTCTTCAGAGTACAGCGTTGGAATGCCGTGGCGCTCAGCACTCGCCCACATGTGCGCGTCGAACCACGACAGGCCGTAGGCTCCCCAACCGCGCAGGGCCAAGCGCACGACGGCTTCGTCCGGGTAGATGATCGGAAACTGCAGGGTCAGCTCCTCGGCGACTCGCGTCGCGTCGGACGGAGCCATCAACGGCTGAGCGCCGGGGCGTCCGCGAGTCAGGGCCGCGACCGTCTCAAGTATGGCTTGATGCGACACGCGCGGCTCGCCGCTGGCCAGCCCCTGCCTCAGCAAATCCCGTGCAACCCGTTGCTTTTCCGGGAAGCGCCCGTCGTGCCGGTAGACCAGGATGTTCGTGTCAACGAGGAAGGGCACGTTCGTACAGCTCCTCGCGTGTCCAACCGCGGTCACTCAGAGGCGCCACCGCGCAGCGAGCCGCGTCGCGTTCGGCTTGGCGCGCCGTCTCCGCGTCGAAGAGGGCGAGGCGCTCGTCGAGATCGAGGTTCAGCGGGGCCGTCTTCAACCGCAGCCGAATGTCCGCGCCCGCGGGCTCGAAGAACACCTCACTGCCCGCGACGATCCCGTACGCGTCCGCCACAGCCTTGGGGATGGTGACTTGCAGCTTTGATGTGACCTTGCTCATTGCTCCTTGTTTGAACAAGGACTGAATCCTTGTCAAGTGAGAGGTCGTGAGCTTGTGCTAGAAGTGGTCACTCGGCGCGGGGGCTGGGTGCGGGCGTTGGGCGCTGCGGGGCCGCGGGCTAGGGGTATAGCGCGTCCGCTTCTTTCACGGTCCAGGGCTCGGCCTTGGCGGAGGCCTGCCAGGCTTGGAAGTCGGGGTCGGCGTAGAGGGTGTCGACGTAGGTCTCGAGCAGCGGGGGGAGGGCGACGCCGTAGGTGCGGAAGCGGGTGGCGACTGGGGCGTAGAAGGCGTCGGCGACGCTGCGGGTGCCGAAGAGCCAGGGGCCGCCTGCGCCGTAGGTGGTGCGGAGCGCGGTCCATAGAGCGACGACGCGGGCGATGTCGGCGGCGACCTCGGGGGGCCAAGTGGCGACTTGGACTCGGCGGCGGATGTTCATGGGCAGGGCGCCGCGCAGGGACGCGAAGCCGGAGTGCATCTCGGCGGCGGCGGAGCGGCAGACGGCGCGGGCGGTGGCGTCGGTCGGGAAGAGCGCTGGCGACCGCTCGGCGGCCCACTCACAGATGGCGAGCGAGTCAGGGATGTGGACGCCGTCGATGACGAGCACGGGGACCTTGCCGGTGGGGCTGACGGCGCGGACGCCGGGGATGGCGCCAAAGGCGTGGCCCTCTTCGAGCGCGATGACCTGCTCGTCGAAGTCGACGCCGGCCCAGCGCAGCGCCAGCCAGGGGCGCAGCGACCACGACGAGTAGTTCTTGTTGCCGATGTAGAGCCTGGGGCGGGGCATTCGGGCCTCGGTTGGGTGGGGTGCGGGCGGCGGTTGTAGCGAGCGGGGGCGCACGCTACAAGGGGGCTCGGTCGTCGGCTGGGCTGCGGCGGGCGGCATCTCTGAGGGCGTCGGGTGGGTGTGGGCTTGCGTGGGGCGGGCCGAGCGTACTTCGTGAGCTGCGCGACCCACGGCTGCTTCGACTGTACTTGCGGGTCGCGGCACGCCTGGGTCGCGCCGGCTGCTGAGGTGGGTCGCGGGCGAAATCCCTCGGAGGCCGCGGGCGCCCGGCGTACTCTGCGGCCCGGCGGTCCAGGGGCGGGCCGCCGGCGAACGAGGGGGCGGGGCATGCACGCGCACGCGGTCGAGGAGTGGGAGCACGAGCACGTCTTTGGGACCGACGAGCGGCGGGGTGCTGAGGGGCGCACGTGGTGGGTCATCGGGCTGACCGCGGTGATGATGACGGCCGAGATCGCGGCTGGACTGGTGTACGGCTCGATGGCGCTTCTCGCGGACGGTTGGCACATGGGCACCCACGCCGCCGCGCTCGGGATCGCTGTGTTTGCCTACGCGTATGCGCGTCGGAACGCCGGTGATCGCCGCTATAGCTTCGGTACGGGCAAGGTCGGTGCGCTGGGCGGATTCGCGAGCGCCGTCGGCCTCGCGGCGGTCGCCATCTTGGTCTTCGGCGAGAGCGTCATCCGCTTCGCGTCGCCTGTGGCGATTCGATTCGACGAGGCCATCTTCGTCGCCGTGGTCGGGCTGGTGGTCAATCTGGTCAGCGCCTTCATCCTCAAAGACCACGACGAGCATCACCACGGCCACGGGCACGCCCACGACAGCCAGGAACACAACGACCACGACCACGCGCATCACGCCCACGACGACCACGCGCATCACGCCCACGACGACCACGCGCACCACGAACAAGACCACCACGACCACAACCTGCGCGGCGCCTACCTTCACGTCATGGCCGACGCGATGACCTCGGTGTTCGCCATCGTGGCGCTGCTCGCGGGCCGGCAGCTTGGCTGGGTCTGGATGGACCCGCTGATGGGCATCGTCGGCTCGCTGGTCATCGCCCGCTGGTCTTACGGACTGCTTCGCGAGACCGGCAGCGTGCTGCTGGACGCCGAGGTGGCCGCCGGTCGTCGCGACGCGGTCATCGCCGCGGTCGAGGCCGACGCCGACAACCGCGTCACCGACCTCCACATCTGGCGCGTGGGGCCGCGGCATCTGGCGGCCATCGTGTCCGTCGTCAGCCACACGCCGCGCCCGCCCGAGCACTATAAAGCGCTGCTGCGGCCCTTCGACGACCTGGTTCACGTCACGGTCGAGGTGCAGACCTGCCCCGGCGAGCCCTGCGTCGCTGCGTAGCTATTCGCCGTGCTGCATGGGCTTCGGCGACTCGCCAGCCTTCGCCGGCGGCCCGTCCACCTTCCACGCGGTGGTCCCCTCCGGCGCCTCGTACCAGCCCGGATCTTCATAGCTGGTGATGCCCTCGCGCACCTTCAGCAGCGTGAACATACCGCCCATCTCCAGCGGTCCGAGAGGCCCATCGCCCATCATCATCGGCAGGGTGTTGTCGGGCCCGGGCATGTGCTTGGCCATCTCCTGCATGCCGGCCATTCCGTGCTCGCCCATCGCCATATAGCCAGGCAGCACCGAGCGAATCTTCGCCGCCACGCCCGTCTGATCCACCCCGATCATGTTGGTCACGTCGTGGCCCATCGCGTTCATCGTGTGGTGCGATTTGTGGCAGTGAAACGCCCAATCGCCCGGCACATCGGCCACGAACTCCATGTCGCGCGTGCTGCCCACGGGCACCGGCACGGTCGTCATCGGCCACTGCGCCGACTTCGGGATGCGCCCGCCGTCGGTCGCCGTCACATGGAAGGCATATCCGTGCAGATGCATCGGGTGCTGGTTCATGCTGAGGTTGCCGAAGCGCACCCGCACCCGGTCACCCTTCTTCGCCACCAGCGGGCTGATGGCCGGGAAGACCTTGCTGTTGAACGAGAACATGTTGAAGTCGAGCATCACGGCCGGGTCGGGGCGGTAAGTGCCCGGATGCACAGCCCATTCGTGCAGCATGATGACGTAGTCGCGATCGATTCGCGGGCTCTCGGGGACGCGCGGGTGCACGATGAACATACCCATCATGCCGACGGCCATCTGGACCATCTCGTCGGCGTGCGGGTGGTACATGAAGGTGCCCCAGTTCTTCAGCGTGAACTCGTAGGCCCAGGTCTCGCCCGGCGCGATCGGCGCCTGACTGAGGCCGGCCACGCCGTCCATGCCGCTGGGTAAAAACACGCCGTGCCAGTGGATGGTCGTGTGCTCGGGCAGCTTGTTGGTCACCAGCAGGCGCACGCGGTCGCCCTCGACCGCCTCGATGACCGGGCCCGGCGTCTGGCCGTTATAGCCCCAGCATTTCACGACCATCCCGGGCGCGAACTCCTGCACGACCGGCTCGGCGACCAGGCGAAACACCTTCACGCCGCCCTCCATCGTGAAGGGCAGGGTGCTGCCGTTGAGCGAGATGACCGGCCGGTACGGGCGGCTCCCCCTCGGCGCGCCGCCCGGCGGCTGTAGCGTGGGATCTGCGGGATCGGGGGCGGGCGGGATCTCGGGCGCCGCTCCCGGCACGGCCGCGCGGGCCTTCTGGACCACGGACGCGACCCCGGCCAGCAAGGCGCCGCCTAGGATTTTGCGACGGCTCCACATGGTCAGCCCCCCTCGTGATGGTGGTGTTCGGGCATGGCGGGCATGGCGGGTTCGGGGGTCTTCAGTGGCTCGACCGCCGCCGGCGAGGCCGGCAGGGCGAGGCCGATGGCGCGCTCGAGGCTGGCGCGGGCGACCCAGTAGTCGCGGACCGCCTCAAGGTAGCCCCGGTAGGCCGCGTAGGCCTCACGCCGCGTCTGGATGAGCCGAAAGGGCGCGATGAGCATGAAGTTATATTCTCTGAGGCTGAGCGCCACCACGCGCTCGCGCAGCGGCACCACCTGGTCGCGGTAGTGGATGGCCACCTCGCGCGCCAGCGTCAGCTCGGTCTCGGCCACGCGCACCTCGGAGAGCACGTCGACCACCAGGGCCTGTAGCGCGTGCAGCGCCTCGAGGTACTCGGCCTCGGCGCGGGCGGTGCGGCCCTGCCCGCCGTCGAAGAGCGGGATGCTGAGGCTCAGCGAGGGCCCGAGCACCCAGGTGCCGTCCAGCTCGCGCTCCGCACTCGCGCCGACGTCCAGGGTCTCGAAGAGCCGCGCCCGCGACGCAGAATCCGACGCGCGAGCGCGCGAGGCCAGCTCGCGCCGCGCCGACTGGACCTCCAGCCGCTCCAGCGCCTTCGCCTGGAGCGCCTCAAGCGGCGGCTCAGCGTCGGGCACCGCTGAGAGCAGGTCGGACATGGTCCAGCCCACCTGCCCGCCCGAAGCCCCCATCGCGCGGGTCAGCGCCTCGCGCCTCCGCTTCGCCTCGCCACGGCTCTGGAGCAGATCCACATGCGCCTGCTGCGCTTCCGCTTCGACCGCCGCCAGCTCGAGCTCGCTCATGTTCCCGGCCGCGGCGACGCGCTGCGCCAGCTCGGCGGCGGCGTCGGCGGCCGTCGCGATGTCGGTGTGGACGTGCAAGATCGCGGCGGCCGCCTGGGCGTTCCAGAAGGCCTGGCGGGTCTGCGCCGCCAAGTCCAGCGCCGCCGCCGCCACCCTGAGCTTGACCGCCTCCAGGTGCTCGCGCGCGACGCGTTTACGGGCGGGCAAGGTGAAGAGCGAGAGCAGGCTCTGCACCACGTCGATGCCGACATTCAGCCCGCCGCTGCCGCTCATGGGAAAGCGCAGGCTGCCCGACGCCTGGGGGTTGGCGAGCAGCCCGGCCTGCACGAACTCCGCCCGCGCCACCCCCAGCGATTCGAACGTGCGCTGCAGGTGTGGGCTCTGAAGCAGCGCGATTCGAACCGCCGATTCCGCCGTCAGCGGCTCGCTAAAGAGCCCGCGCACGGCCCGCGCGATCGCGTCCTCGTCGCCACCCGCGTTTTCCCAGTGCACCTTCTGGCCGATGCGCGCCTCGACCGTGGCCTGGACGTCGCGAAAGGCGGCCTCCCGCGTGGGGCGCGCGCAGCTCGCGACGGCCAGGCTCGACACCAGCGCGAGTGCCGCCAACTTCCGGCGAGAGTCTCGGGGCATGGAGGACTCCGGGTGGCGTCCGGGCCGGCGCCGGTCACAGGGTCACTGGTCGCGAGAGGCCCAGTAGCGGCTCGCGTTGTCGCGGCTCGCGAAGTAGAGCACCGCGTCGCCCGGCAGGGTCAAGATGACCGCCGTGGCCTTGTCGACCGGCTCGCCGGAGATGGGGTCTTTCGCGGTGCGCATCGCGGCGTCGTTGACGAGCTTCTGCTCGCAGTCCGGGCAGCACCCATAATAGGTGCGACCCTCGACCTTCACCGGGATCTGCGGGCGACCAAAGAACTTGTCGTTCACCATGCAGACCTGGTCAGCCGCGACGATCGGCAGGCTGTGAGCGGCGGGAGCGGCGGGCGGCGCCGGAGCGGCTGCCGCGGCTGGTGCGGCGGCTGGTGCCCCCGGGTTCATGTGGTCCCCCGGGTTCATGTGGTCCCCCGGGTTCATGTGGCCCCCCGGCTGCATGTGGCCCCCCGGCTGCATGTGGTCCCCCGGGTTCATGTGGGCCCCCGGCTGCATGTGGGCGCCCGGCTGCATGTGGCCCGGCTCATGCGGCGCGGTGGGGGAGCAGGCGCCCAGCCCCCACACAGTGAGGGCGGCCGCGTAGGCCAGGGCGATGTGAGAGAGCTTGAAAGGTGCGTAGGTGGTCACGGCTGCATCTCCGTCTTCGAGCCGCACTGGCTCATGGCTTTTCCCATGTAGGGGTTGGACAGCTTCTCGGTGGTCTGGACCCACTTCTTGTAGCCCTTCGCCATCGGACATGTGAACGCGTGCAGCCCCTCTCCGAGGTGCTTGTCCGCGGCGACGAGGCCGATGAACGCCTTCGAGATGTCGCCGAAGACCAGCCGGGCGGCTCCGATGTCCTTCGCGTCGGCAAAGGTCGCGGCGGCCTTGGCGATGGGCTCGTAGTGGTGGCGAAGGTGACCCTCGCTCGGCTGGACCTTCGCAGCCTTGGTGAGCGCGGCGGCGCCGTCTTTCGCGCGCGAGAGGTCATCGTCCGCGAGCCCGGCGCGCGTGGTCTCGTAGGCCGCCGCGATGGCCTGCGACGGGGAGTCGTCTGCCAGGGCGACCGAGGCAGGTGTGAGGAAGCCGGCGATGAGGACGCCGGTGACGAAGGAACGCAAGGAAAGCATGGGAGCTCCTGGGGTTGATGGAAATGGGCGGGTCGTGAAGACGCGGGTCAAATCCTGGCGCGCCGTAGCCGCAGCGCGTTGCTCACCACGGACAGCGAGCTGAGGGTCATGGCCGCCGCCGCGATGACCGGGCTCAGCAGGAGCCCGAACCACGGGTAGAGCAAGCCGGCCGCGATGGGGACGCCGGCGGCGTTGTAGACGAAGGCGAAGAAGAGGTTCTGCCTGATGTTGCTCATGGTGCGCCGGCTGAGGCGTCGCGCCCGCGCGATGGAGCGGAGATCGCCCTGGATGAGCGTGACGCCCGCGCTCTCCATCGCCACGTCGGTGCCGGTGCCCATGGCGATGCCGACCTGCGCCTGGGCCAGCGCGGGGGCGTCGTTGATGCCGTCGCCGGCCATGGCCACGATGTGACCCTCGGCCTGAAGCCGCTTCACCACCTCGGCCTTCTGGTCGGGCAGCACCCCGGCGATGACCTCGTCGATGCCGAGCTCGCTCGCCACCGCCTGCGCGGTCGTCTCGCTGTCGCCGGTGAGCATCACGATGCGCATACCCTCGCCGTGCAAGGTCCGGATGGCCTCCGGCGTGCTCGCCTTGATCGGGTCGGCCACGCCGACGATGCCGGCCGCCTCGCCGTCCACGGCCACGAACATCACGGTCTGGCCCTCGGCGCGAAGCTGCTCGGCGCGCGCTGTGAACTCGCCCGGGTCCGATCCCAAGCTCTCCATGAGCGCCAGGTTTCCCGCCGCGACCTCCCGGCCGTCGACCTCGCCTCGCACGCCCTTGCCGGTCACCGACTCGAACGCCGTCACCTGCGCCAGCTCGACGCCGCGCGCCTCTGCGCCGGCCACGATGGCGCTCGCCAGCGGGTGCTCGCTGGCCCGCTCGATGCTGGCGACCAGACGCAGCAGCGTGGCCTCCGCGAGCCCCGGGCCCACCTCGACGCTCACCAGCTTGGGCTTCCCCTCCGTGAGC
>CAZNZH010000162.1:7396-9485 GCA_964577445.1 uncultured Myxococcales bacterium | reverse complement strand
GTGAGAGCGTCCCGGGCGTAGGATTCCGCGAGAACGTCTTCACCGAGGTCGTTCTCGGTCGCCTTGAGGATCTGGGCCAGGTCGGCGACATGCAGGTCTGTTACTTCGAGCAACGGACGACTCGGGGCGGAGCGAAGGTGAACGCTTGGGGCTACGACGAGGACGAGGGGCAGGCCACCCTGGTGACCACGATCTTCCGTGGCGCGCGGGAGCCTGAGCTCATCCCGAAGACGGAGTTCGAACAGACCATCAAGCGTGCGCTCCGCGTCTACTCGGCGGCCACCCGAGCGATGCACTCCAAGATGGAACCATCATCCGACGCGTTCGGCATGATGGAGCGCCTCCACGAGGTGCACGAGACGGTGGAGCGATTGCGTGTCATCGTGCTCACCGACGGTTTCGCCAACGCGGCGGGTCGGGCCTGGCGCGAGTCGAGCCCACTGAACGTGCCCTGGCGTGGTCCAGAGGTCCAGATGGACGTCTGGGACCTCCGCCGGCTCTTTCGGGCAGACGCGTCCGGCCTGCCCTACGAGCCTATCGAGATCGATCTGGTGCAGCGCCTCCGGGCGCCGTTACCCTGCATCGCCTCGCCCGGTGTGGACGCCGGGTTCGATGTGTACCTCGCGATATTGCCAGGTGAACTCATCTACGAACTCTACCACCAGTATGGACCGCGCCTTCTTGAGCTCAACGTCCGCTCGTTCTTGCAGGCCCGGGGAAGGGTCAATCGGGGCATTCGCGACACGCTCAAGGATGCGCCCGCCTCGTTCATCGCCTACAACAATGGCCTGTCGGCGACGGCCGAGCGCGTCGAGACCACCCACGGGACTTCTGGCCTGGGGCTGACAAAGCTCTATGGCCTCCAGGTGGTCAACGGGGGACAGACCGTGGCCTCGATCCACCGCGCGAAGCAACGCGATCGGATCGATATCTCGAACGTGTTCGTGCAGGCCAAGCTCACCGTCGTGGGCCCCAAGCAGGTCGAGACCCTGGTCCCCTTGATCAGCCGGTATGCCAATACCCAGAACCGGATCGACGAGGCGGACTTCTCGGCCAATCATCCCTTCCATGTGAAGTTTCAGCAGCTCTCCGAATCCGTCTGGACACCCGGAGAGCTGAGTCGGTGGTTTTATGAGCGAGCGAGAGGGCAGTACCAGGTGGCGCAGCAACGCGAGGGGGCGACCCCGGCGCAGCTCGCCCGCTTCAAGCGAACCAACCCGCCAAGCCAGCGTTTCGACAAGGTGAGCCTCGCAAAATACCTCGGTGCGTGGGATCAGCATCCCCATCTGGTCAGTCGCGGCGGGCAGAAGAACTTCGTCGCCTTCATGCAGGGACTCGCCAAGGCCCATCCGGCTGGTTGGGAGCCGAATCCGGCTTGGTTTCGCGAGGTCATCGCAAAGGCGATCATCTTCAAGGAGGCGGAGCGTGCGGCGCGGCTGCACAAGTTCCCCGGCTACCGCGCAAACGCCATTGCGTACACCGTGGCCCTGGTCTCAAGCAAGAGTGGTCGGCGTGTGGACCTGCAACGCATCTGGGAAGCACAGGCAGTCTCGCCCGCGCTCGCCGATACGGTCACTGGCTGGATGCCCGTCGTATACGAAGCGCTCATCGCGGGCGCCGATGGGCGTAACGTGACGGAGTGGTGCAAGAGGGCCGAGTGCTGGCAGCGCATCCACATGCTGGATTTGACGATTCCACCCGCCCTCGAGGCGGAGCTCTATGCACCCGCCTCCGCGCATCCGTGAGCTGCGGCGGCGTGATTCAGCCGGCCGCTTCCCGGCTCTCTCGATCCGTTCCTCCCTCGACGCCGACCAATTCAACGCGCCCGACGAGCTGCCATGGGAGTCGCAGGCGACGACGGACCCCCAACGCCGCAAAGGCCGCCGCATCATCCACCACGCCGAAGAGGGGCGCGCCATCCACCTCTTTGTGCGCTACCACACCAAGGACACCGACGGCAAAGGCGAGCCGCTGACCTGGTGCGGCACGCTCCAGACCCTGCGCCACGAGGGCGAGCGCCCCATCCGCGTGTGGTTCCGGCTGGACAATTATCTTTTTCGGCATGGAGCCCAGGTTCTGGCTGAACCTG
>CAZNZH010000162.1:0-7386 GCA_964577445.1 uncultured Myxococcales bacterium | reverse complement strand
TGGACAATCCGCTGCCCCGCGGCCTCTGGCTGGCTTGGTCCGACCTGCTCTGAATCTGGGCGGCGGCGCGTGGTTCAGGCGGCCGCTTCCAGGCTCTCTCGGATGATCTTGGGGTGGCGGGCGGCGATTCGGAGCAGCGCTACTGCTGGGCCTTCCGGGGTCCGGCGACCTTGTTCCCAGCCGCGCAGGGTGTAGACGCTGATGCCCATCGCCTGAGCTAGCTCGGTTTGGGTCATCCCGATGAAGCGGCGCAAGGCGGCGACGTCGGCGCCGGACTCGAAGCGGCCAGCCATCAGGCGGCTGTGCTGCTCGGCGGGGATCGCTCGCGCCAGGTGTCGCGCGGTGATTTCGGGCATGTCGGTCATTCGTGTCCTCCTATGTGCGCCAGGAAGAGCCGGCGTTCGTTGGCCGTCGCCCACCTCGCGCTGATGATGCGCACCGACTCGCCGTCCCGCTCCGTCCAGACCACCAGCATCAGCCCTCGCTGTATCGGTCCGATGGACACGAAGCGGTCTTCGTCTGCCGAGTGCTCCTCATCGAAGAAGACGAGATGCTCGTGCTGCGAGAGCAGGAGCTCCTTCGCTTCTTCGAAGGCGACCCCGTGCTTCGCGTGGTTGGCGGCGTTCTTGGTGTCATCCCAGGTGATCCTCTCGTCTGGAGTATACGTCGGTGACTTAGTGAATCACCGATGTATTCGGGGTGGCGGTCCTCAGCCGGGCCTCTCCGTGCCGCGCCGCGCGCCTACCACCGCCGCCGCTGCTCGCTGGTCACGGCCTGTGGACTCCGGCGTGTTTCGGCAAGGGGCAGGCGCCGACGTGCCGGCTTGGTGACGCGGAACGACACGATTGGCTGCGGCGCCTTGGTTGCAGGTCCTCCGTGGGCGCTCACTCGCGCATCGAACGCTGATCTCCTTTGGAACGAACGTCGCGGCGCGGGGTGAGGTGTCTAGGAGGGGGCTCGCTCGTTCCTCCATGATCTCCGGCGGTTCACGGGGTGGCACGCCGTTCGCACTCGTGATCGTCGCCGGTCGGGTGGCGCTGAGGCTGACCCGTGGCGGGAGGAGCTGTGAGGGTTGGCTTGGCGCTCTTGTTCGCGGTGTCGCTGGGCGTGGGTGGGTGTGCGTTGACGGTACACTCCATCGAGATCGCTCGCACGGTGGAGCAGAACGCGCTGGTGCCGGCACCCACGGGGCCGCGGGCGACGGGGCCCCGGGCGGACGATCGGCGGTGGGCGGTCGAGCTGGGGTACTCGTATAACCCTGTGAGCGCCAGCGGCCGCTCGCATTTCGAGGGCGAGCGCGGCGACGTGGTGGTCGAGCACATGGTTCGGGCGCGCGCGGCCGTCGGGCTCGGCGGGGTGTTTGAGCTCGGGTTCGACCTGGAGTTCGGCAACGCCGCATTTGGCAAATCCGTCGCTGCGGACGGGCGAAGAGCGGGGATCGGGCAGCGGTTCGGGCGCGGCGGGCCGTCCTTTCGGGCGCTGTTCCCCATGGGCAAGCGCGCGCGGCTGGGTGGCGTGTTGGAGCTGGAGCTCGCCTCGATCCCGTTTCGTATCGAGGTCTATGAGCGCGCCTGGGAGACCACCAAGACGGTGGTGGTCGCGGGCGATCCCTGGTGGATCGAACCAAGCGAGCGGGAGAGATATCTGGGCGACCGCCTCTACGGGGGCCAGCGCTCGGTCTTTGTGCCGATGGTGCGGTCCGGCGTACAGCTCGGCATCGACTTGAGCCCCCGGGTCATGCTGATGCTGGGCGCCATCGGCCAGAACGTCCCGACCTTTCGCGGCGCGTGGCGGAAGACCATCCGCTGCGTGGGGTTCGACGCAAGCTCGCCCGAGATCTGCGCCGCCGCCCACCCCGTCCGCGGGCCCACCATCGAGCATGTGGCCGTCGGCACGCTCTCCGCCGCGCTCAGCGTGCGGATGGGGCGCGTCATCGCGCTGGCGCAGATCGCCGGGCATGTGCTGGCGCCCGACTCGATTCGGGCGGCGACGCCGGTGAGTCTCGACCTGGGCGCTCGCTATCAGTTCTGACGGGGAGCCGGGTGAGAGCGGGCGGTCAGCCGCGCCGTCGCTACGGTTCGGGGGCAGCCTGGGGGCGAGCTGGCCACGGTGGCAGATAGGTCGGGCTCGCGGAGATGCGGGGCACGACGTCGATGGCGTTGACCGCGGGCCGAGCGTTTCGAGCCAGCGGCCTGGCTGCCTTGACGCGACAGCGCGCGCGGCTAGGATGCGCGCTCTTCAGTTGTGCCGAACGCTGCGCGGAGGATCGTCATGAGATCGCTGGCCTGTCTGCTGCTGGTCTTGGGTGCCGTGGGCTGCGACGGGGGTTCGGACAAGGACGCCGGGGACGCGGCGGACGCGAGCGCGGATGCCGGGTCGGATGGGGCGGTGGACGCGGGCCCCGACAGCTCGCCGGATGGCGTGGCTGACGGAGCCGGCGATTCGGACGTGGCGGGTGACGCGGACGCGGCCGCCGACCCCTGCGCCGGGGTGAGCTGCTCCGGGGCGGGCAAGTGCGTGTCGACGGGCGGCGCGGCGAGCTGCGACTGCGACGCGGACCACGCGGCGGAGGGGCTGAGCTGCATCCAGGCGAAGATGGTGCCGTGCGTTGATGAGGCGCCCGCCCACGCGACCTCCGCCGCGGTGGCTGACGTGGAGATCACCTACACCGACGCGGCCGGCTGGGCGGCGCCGGCGGCCTGCGGCTGGACCTGCGACGCGGGCTGGTCGCGCGTGGGCGACCGCTGCCTCGCGGACGATTTCATCGACGCGCAGTGCCGAGTGGCCTGCCTGGAGTGGGACTCCTGCGCCACCTTGGGCGAGCAGAGCGTCGACGCGTGCGTGGCGGGCTGCGTCGCGGGCGCGTCGGATGGCGCCGCGTTCGCGAAGGCCGCCTGCGTCGGGCTGGCCTACCTCCACGACACGCTGTGGTGCGGCGTCATCGACTCCTGCGACACGCCGGCCAGCGGCGACGCCTGCGCCGCGCGGTGCGCCGACAAGGACGCGTGCGGGTTTTTGGCCGCGCCGGGCGTCACCTCGGGGACCTCGGTCGACGAGTGCGAGGTGCTCTGCGGCGCCTACGAGACGGTCTACGGCTTCCTTGAGACCGACGAGGTCTACGCGACCTGCCTGGCCGGCGCGGCCACGAGCTGCGACCGCTACGAGCTGGCGCTCTGCGAGAGCTACAACGGGGCGACGCTGTGCGGAAACGTCTGCGGGTGGCTGGGGACGGCCGATTTCTGCGGGTACATCCCGGGGCATTGGGACGACGAGGCGGCGTGTGAGATCGAGTGCGAGACCTGGTCGCCAGAGCAGGCGCACGCGGTCTACGGCTGCTTCAACAAGCTGAACCAGGACGACTGCGACCCCGAAAAGGCCGTGGGGTGCTTCAGCCCGCCGTCGGAGCTGCCGGCGGGCTTCAAGGACTTCACCAAGGCCGTCGCCGCGGTGTGCCCGTATGCCACGGCGTCCATGGATGACGACGTGAACGCGTGGCACCTGCTGGGCCGCGCGCAGCTTTGGCCGGCGTGGATGAGTGACTATTCGGGGGCGATCGAGTGTGTGCAGACGCACACGTCGTGCCCCTCATACTGGGACTTCGACTGGCTGGCGCCGTGCTTCCTCACCATCGACGCCGACGTGGCCAGCGCGTGCGACGCAGCGCAGTTCTGCCTCGGCGGCGACAACGCGGCAGTCCCGTACCTGACCATCGACGGGATGACCAACCTCAACGGCGACCGCTGCCGCGTGGCGTGGCAGGAGTGGAAGAGCGCGGACTCCGAGGGGTTTGGCGCGGTCGCGACCTGCCTCGGCGACGTCGACAGCGCGAACTGCACCGCGGTCGACCAGTGCATGGAGGGCGGCGACCCGGTGGTGGCGGCGTGCGACCAGCTCACGACGTGCTGGGACGACGCGGGCGCCAACCCCTACGGATTCGCCGAGGTGGACGCCACGCTCTGCGCGGGGCTGCTCGCGGTTGGGCAGGACCCGAGCGTGGCCGACTGCGTGCTCGGGGCGGCGGACTGCGCCGGGGCAAACGCGTGCCTCCCCATCACCGAGCTGGCGCAGAACGCGGCGGCCGTGTGCACCGACCTGGTCCCGTGCTGGGCCGGCGAGGGCATCAATCCGTTTCAGGTGTTGGGTCCGCTGACGGTGGAGAGCTGCTCGGCGGCCGTCTCCATCTTCAACGTGCTGCAGCCCGGCAGCACGGACTTCGTCTACAACTGCTTGCAGACGACGACGGACTGCGCGGGCCGACTGGGCTGCTTGCCCGCGCAGTAGCCGCAGACTCCTGGTGCGGGCTGACCCTGTGAGATGCGAGCCCGCCGACCCGCGCCCCGCAGGGCGGAACCGGCCGGCAGAGCGCCGGCGCGCGCGACGCCAGAGGCTCGTTTTGCGCGGATGTGGCTTGACTACTCGGTAGCATCGGCGTGTGATCTCGGCTCGCTGCTGTGGAGAACGACCTGCGAATCGATGAGGCTCTCATGATCTCTCGTATCCTCTCCCCTTCGCTGCGGCCCCTGGTCGTCACGCTCACCATGATCTCGGCGGCCGCGCTGATCTCCTGCGCCGACTCGGCGAGTAACGGGAGTGACAGCGGCACGCCTGACGCCGTGACGGACGCCGATGCGTCGGACGACGCGCTCGCCGACACCGTGCCGGACGGGGCGGGCGACGCGACGCCGGACACCGAGCTGGACACGACGCCGGACACCGAGCCGGACGCGCCCGACGAGACGACGCTCGACGTGCCCGACGACTCCGCGCTCGACCTGCCCGACGACTCCGCGCTCGACGTGCCCGACGACTCCGCGCTCGACCTGCCCGACGACTCCGCGCTCGACCTGCCCGACGACTCCACGCTCGACGTGCCCGACGGCGTCGACGAATGTACCCCGTGCAGCGACAGCGCGCCCTGCGCCGAGGGCGCATGCGTCGCCACCTCCGAGGGCCAGTGCTGCGCGCCCACCTGCACCACGACCTGCCCCGACGGCTCGTCCTGCGAGCCGCTCCCGACCGATTCGGAGGTCCTCGCGTGTATACCGGACCACATCACGCTGTGCCGCCCCTGCGCGGTGACGGATGACTGCCTGGGCGGCGGATTTCAGCCCGACGGCGTCTGCCACACCATCTCGGCTGAGGCCGGCTCGTTTTGCGTGACGCCGTGCTCCGGCGAGGTCGCCTGCCCCGCGGACTACGACTGCGACACGCTGGACGGCGCGACCGCCGGCCCCACCTTCTGCGTGCCGGCGGCTGATACGTGTGGCTGCGATTCGGTCGCGCGGGAGCTTGGGCTCAAGACGCCGTGCAGCATCGCCAACAACGACGGCGAGTGCGTCGGGACGCGGAGCTGCTCGGAGCTGGGGCTCTCGCTGTGCAGCGCGATGATGCCCGCGGCCGAGATCTGCGACGGTGAGGACAACAACTGCGACGGGGCGACCGACGAGGGCCTGCCTGAGACGGCGACGACCTGCGGCGTGGGCGCCTGCGCGGCGACCGGCGTGGAGGCGTGCGTCGACGGGGTCGTCAGCGATTCGTGCGCCGCGGGGACCCCGGCGGCCGACGACGCGACCTGCGACGGCGTCGATGACGACTGCGACGGCGACACGGACGAGGACTATGTGGCGGGGCCGACGACGTGCGGCGTCGGGGCGTGCGCGGCGACCGGTTCGGCGACCTGCGCGGGCGGCGTGGAGACGGACGATTGCGTCCCAGGGGCGGCGGCGGCGGACGACGCGACCTGCGACGGCGTGGACGACGACTGCGACGGCGCGACGGACGAGGACTACGTCGCCAGCGCCTCGGCGTGCGGGGTCGGGGCCTGCGCCGCGGTCGGCGAGGTCTCGTGCGTGGACGGCGCGGTGGTGGACGACTGCGAGGCGGGGACGCCGGCGGCCGACGACGCGACCTGCGACGGCGTCGATGACGACTGCGACGGCGACACGGACGAGGAATACGTGGCGACGGCGACGAGCTGCGGCGTGGGCGGGTGCGCGGCGACGGGGCTGATGGCGTGCGTTGGCGGAGCGATTGAGGACACCTGCGCGGCGGGGACGCCCGCGGCCAGCGACGTGACGTGCGACGGCGTGGACGACAACTGCGACGGCGCGACGGACGAGGGGTTCGTGGCGGGGCCGACGACGTGCGGGCTCGGGCCGTGCGCGTCCACCGGGACGTCGTCGTGTGTCGACGGCGTGCTCGGGGACGACTGCACTCCCGGGACTCCGGCGGCCAGTGACACGACCTGCGACGGCATCGACGACAACTGCGACGGCGCGACGGACGAGGGCTATGTGGCCACGGCGACGAGCTGCGGCGTGGGTGGGTGCGCGGCGACGGGGCTGCTCTCGTGCGTCGGCGGCGCGACGCAGGATAGCTGCGTGGCCGGGACGCCCGAGGCGGACGACACGAGCTGCGACAACGTCGACAACGATTGTAACGGCAGCACGGACGAGGGCTTCGTGCCGACGCCGACGAGCTGCGGCGTGGGCGCGTGCGCGGCGGTGGGCGAGACGTTGTGCGTCGGGGGAGTCACGCACGAGGGCTGCACTCCCGGGACTCCGGCGGCCAGCGACGCGACCTGCGACGGTATCGACGACAACTGCGACGGCGCGACGGACGAGGGCTACGTGGCCACGGCGACGGGCTGCGGCGTGGGTGGATGCGCGGCGAGCGGGCTGCTGATGTGCGTGGACGGCGCGACGCAGGATAGCTGCGTGGCCGGGACCCCCGAGGCGGACGACGCGCTGTGCGACGGCGTGGACAACGACTGCAACGGCGACACCGACGAGGACTACGTGCCCGAGGTCACAGGCTGCGGCGTCGGCGCCTGTGAGGCCTTCGGGATGACCGCGTGCGTCGATGGCTTCGAGCAGGACGACTGCGCGGCCGGCGAGCCCCTGGCGGATGACGACGTGACCTGCGACGGCGTCGACGACAACTGCGACGGCGGGACGGACGAGGACTACGCGCCCTCGCCGACGAGCTGCGGCACGGGCGTCTGCGTCGGCGAGGGGGTGCTCAGTTGCGTGGGCGGTGCCGAGGTCGATAGCTGCAAGGCGCTCGACCCGCTCGAGGCCAGCGAGGCGAGCTGCGACAACCTCGACAACGACTGCGACGGTCTCACCGACGGCGCCGACCCCGACGTCGACGTGGCGAACTGCTGCGCAGGAAACGCCGGCCAGGCGGGCGTGGACCCGGCGCGCGCGTGCCCGACGAACTACTTCTGCGACCAGTCTTGGGACCTGCTTGGCGGCAAGACGAACCCGTACCAGCGCGCGTGCTACTACCACGGCGGCGGGACCGGCACGGCCGACGGTGAGTGCTCGCCGTACGACTGCGGGAAGTCTGACGGCACCCTGCTGGTCGGCGGCGCGACCCTCACGT
>CAZNZH010000161.1:0-9493 GCA_964577445.1 uncultured Myxococcales bacterium | reverse complement strand
GCCCCCCCCCAGTGACAGGCCCGAATGGCAAGCTAGCACCCATCCTTTACGCCGGACAAGACGTCGCGCCTCGCCTGGCCCTCTTGCCGCTCCCTGGATCCACCGCCAAGAAAATGAAGAGCCCCGCTGGCCCACGGGATCCGTGGGCCGTAGGGTCGAGCGTGTCAAAGCGATCGATCACCTGCGGGGTGCGGCGATGGTGTCATGCGGGGTTCTTCCTTTCCAGTACGAAGCTCAGCGGACTGCGGGTGGGCTGACGGCTCTGGCGGGTTTGCCGGCTTACTTCGAGTGGGCTGTGGTGGCTGGTTTGCGGGAATTTCTCGCGGACGAAGCGCTGGCTCGGCCGGGAGGCCAGGGGTGGACGAGCAGCCAGATGGTGCTCTCGCTGGTCCTGCTGAACTTGGCGGGCGGGAGCTGCGTGGACGACATCGCGCGGCTTGAGGCCGACGCGGGGCTTTGCCGGGTGATGCGCAGCATCGAGCACCACGGTCTGGCGCGCACGGAGCGTCGGGCTTTGGAGCGGCGGTGGCGCAAGGAGAAGACGCGGACCTTTCCGTCCGCCAGCGCGATTCGGCGGTGGCTGGGGGGCTTTCACAACGAAGGCGAGGAGGCGCTGCGCGAAGTTGGCACGGCGTTCATCCCGGCGCGGTTGGATGCTCTGGAGGCGCTCGGCCGTGCCAGCGCGTGCATCGCGGCGTTCGTGCAAGCGAAGCGACCGCGGTCGGTGGCGACCCTCGACATGGACGCGACGCTGGTGGAGACGCAGAAGCAACAGGCGCTGCACTGCTACAAGAAGTACCGGGCGTACCAGCCGCTCAACACATGGTGGGCCGAGCAGGAGCTGGTTATCCACAGCGAGTTTCGCGACGGAAATGTTCCCGCCGGTTTCGAGCAGCGGCGCGTGCTGGAGGAGGCGCTGACCCGCCTGCCCAAGGGCATCACGACCGTGCAGATGCGTTCGGACACGGCGGGCTACCAGTGGGACCTGCTTCGCTATTGCGAGGAGGGGCGCAACGCGCGCTTCGGTCGCATCGAGTTCGCCGTCGGGGTCGACATCACCGACGCGTTCAAGCGGGCGGTCGCGACGACGCCCAACCTGACCTGGCAGCTACTCGGCGCCGATGGCCTGCAAGAGTGGGCCGAGGTCTGCTTCGTGCCGCAGGGCATGAGCTACACGTTGAAAGGCTCGTACCGGTTCATCGCGATTCGCGAGCCCGTGCGGCAGATGGAGCTGTTCGAGGACGACGCGCGAAAGCCGCCCTTTCCGACGCTGGGGGCGCGCGACGACGACGGTCGCACCGTGCTGTGGAAGCTCTCGGCCGTGGTCACGAACCGAATGCAGTGCGACGCCGTCTCGGTTATCGGCTGGTATCGCGAGCGCTGCGGCAAGAGCGAGCACGCCCACGACATCATGAAGAACGACCTCGCCGGCGGACACCTGCCGTCGAAGCTCGTCGGCGCGAACGCCGCTTGGTGGGCCGTGATGCTGCTGGCGATGAACCTCCACAGCGCGATGAAGCACCTCGTGCTGCCCGATGGCTGGACCACGCGGCGCATGAAGGCCGTGCGGCTCTGGCTCATCAACGTCCCCGCCCGCGTCGTCGAGCACGCCCGGAGCCTCACGCTGTGGCTCGGCCTCAACGACGCGGCCGGACGCCTGCTCATGGATGCCCGCGAGACAATCCACGCGCTAGCCCAGGCGCCTGCAGGCTAGCCACCCCGGGCTGATCTCGCAGCAACGCCTCGCCCGCGCCGGTGCACGCGCGACCACCGAGCCGGCGAGCTGCGCTCGAAAATCGGCCACAACCGCGCCGAAAAACTCTCCAGCTTCCAAAAGTCGCCCGAATCCCTGCTCGCAGCCCTGGCGGCCCCCAAAAAAGCTGAATCCGGCCCCCGAGCGCGGGCCGCGCCAGGGAGGCGGCGGATTCAGGCGCTCATAGACCGCTTGACGAACGGGTCATAATTTTGCTCCTCTCGCCCGCGCGGTAGCGTCCGGCGTGCCCGATCGTGGGTACCTGCGAGGACGCGAGCCTGCCGGAGACGTCGTGATGCGCTCCTGCTCGAACTGTGGGAACCCGTGTGAACCGCAGGAACGGTTTTGCGGTGAATGTGGTGCTGACCAGGGTGCTGCGGCGCCGCGCCCGCACGCCCAGCCGATGCGCGTGATCACGATCGGTCGAGCCGAAGACGTCGACGTGCAGGTGGCCTCTGGCCAGACGCAGGTCAGCCGCTACCAGGCGAGGGTCTATGTGATGCCGCACGGGCTGGAGATCGAGGATTTCAATGCCGTGCAGGGGAAGGTGGGGAACGTCACAAGCGTAAACGGCCGCCCGGTCACTCACCGGGCGCCGTTCCGGTTGACCGACGAGGTCATGTTCGGGTCGTACCGCTTCAACACGGCTGAACTCCAACGGTACCTCAATGGAGGCCGTGGCGCGGGGCCCGCGTTGCTCCCGAGGGCCCATAATGGTGGCGGAGCGGCACCAGGGCCACTCCGCGCACCCCAGATGGCGCCGCCTCCAGCGGCCATGGCGGCAGCTCCGGCCGCCCAGCCGTCGCCCGTCGTCGTTCACATTCATCAGGGCTCACCAGGTGCTGAGAACTATCGCGGCTCAGGCCCAGTCGCTGGAACGATCCGAAGTCCCATTTTGGTCGTCCTCTTCTCGATCTTCACGTTAGGGATCTACACATTCGTGTGGCAGTGGATGGTGCTCGACGAGATGAAGCCCTGGCGCGGCCATCAAGGCATGGGCGGTGCGTCGGTGCTCATCCTGTTCGTCCCGTTCGTCGGGTGGGTCTATGCCATCGCGCTCTGGTTCTTGCTCCCTGCGTACGTCGGCGAGATGTACGCCCGCGACGGCAGGAGCCGGCCAGTGACGGGCGTCTATGGCTTCTTGATATTCGTCCCAATCTTCGGCCTCATCATCTGCTTGGTCCTTATCCAGAACGCGCTCAACGAGTTCTGGCGAACCAAGCTCCCGGCCTAGTCGGGTACCGGTGGCAGGCTGAATGGTGTGAGCTCGGCCTCATCCCTCCGCTGCCCCCGTCTCGGCGCCCACCCCCCAAGCGCCCCCGGAGAAGGGTCCCCTCTGCGCCAACGTTCGTGAGACGGTGTGGCCCGAAAGCTCTGTGTAGCGATCCCGCAGGTCGACACCCGCTCCGTCTTCCAAGTAGCACAGCCTGCGAGCGTCATCTTCGAGTCGAGCCACCCCGAGTCGGCTCAGTGAGCCCCGACACCTCGTCCGTGAATCGTCGAGGGCCTCATCGTTAGAATTTCTACCCGACGATTTCGACGCTTGTTGGCCTCGGATGTGTTCGGGAAGAGGGGGCGGGTCTCACCGTGACCCTCGGCGGTGAGACGTGCACGCGGACAGCCGCTAGTGCTCAACAGTTCGCCTACGCGCTCGGCGCGCCGACGCGATAGCTCAAGGTTGTAGGCGTCCGGTCCGTCCGAATCGGTGTGCCCTTCGACACTCACGCTGAGCGAGGGGTCGGCAGCGACCGCCGCAGCGATCTTGTGAAGGAACGGTGACAATCCCGGCTTCGGCTCAGCCGAGCCTGACGCGAAGTAGACCTGAGCCGACACGAACTCGCGATCCTCCACGTCGAATTCGCCGAAGACACTGCCGCCCGAGCTGCCGATCGCAAGTCGGTCGCCGCCCGCCCGAGCGATCAGGAGGGGACGCGCCGCTTCTGACAGCGCAAGGTTCGTATCGTCGCGGTGCCAGCTCAGCCCATCGTCGTCCGAGCAGTAGATGTTCTGCCCCGCGACTTGGCAGATCCAGCGGCCAGGCCCATCTCCGAAGTACGTCGGCCCGATCGCCCCGAGTTGGCTGGCGTCAGCGGTGGGGAGCGGGACGAGCACCCAGTTCTGGCCGCCATCCTGAGAGCGGTAGAGGCCGTGGCCCGGGGCGCCGATGAACACGACATTGGGCGACCATGGCACAAAGCCGAACCGGGCCCCCTCCGCCAAGTGCGCATCTGCCCACGGTGGCCGCCCCACTACGTGCCATGCCCTCGTCTCGTCCTGACAGTAGATTTTTCCATCGGCAGCGAGCACGCAGATGCCTTCGCCCTCGCGCAGACGCCCATCGGAGGTGACTGCAACTCCACGGCGGAAGTCCCTGATTGTAAAACCTTCCCACGGCCCGACGGTGGGCTTCGACACCTCCCCATCAGCCCCAATGGCCCATAACCCGTGGCGCGTGCGCACCAGCAGTCCCCTGTTGCCGACGGATGGCGCCATGCCCAGGGCATCCGGGATGCCCGCGACGAGCTCGGCTCGACCGCCGCGGAGGCTGAGCCGCCAGAGCAGTCCGCGCTCCGTTCGAGCGAATATCGAGCCATCCGGGCCCCCAATCGAGCAGGCATCCAGCACGCGATCACCCTCGGTGAGTCCCTCGATGCTTGCGACTTGGCGCCAGTTCACGCCGCAATCCTCGGACACCCAGGCCCGGCCGTCGACGCCGATCGCTCCCAGATCACATGCGCCCGAGCCGCTCTCGACCAAAGCGGCGACGGCTCCGATATCGGCCCTCCCCACCGCCGCCCACACCTTGGGCTTGGCGACTCGAATGCGGACGTTCCGGGCTGTCCCTGGCCTCCGAACGCGGGGCTCGCGGTAGACGAGCACGTACTGGCGGGACAGGAGATCCGCGAGCCGCAACATCAGTGCTCGAAAGCCGCCACGAGCCTTGGTGGCATCAATGTCGAAGAGCGCCCCGCGGGAGCGCCGCTCCATGTCTTCGTAAACACTAAGCTTCGGTACGATCAGATAGGTGAGAACGTCCTCGTCCAGGAGCCGATCGGCCGCTGCGGGCAGGGTAAGCGTGGAGACGCGGTCGTAGGGGAGGCCGGGCGCTTCATCGGTGACGAGCACCAGAACCTTCTGCGCGTTGTCCCTGAAGGTGTAGCGAAGCGCGGCGTCGATGGCCCGCATGGGATTCTCGACGCTGCCGCGGCCTCCCGCGATGCTCGCGACCCACTCTCTGAACGTGTTGGCGCTAGCCGTCAGCTTTCGCCCTCCGAACTGCTCCTCGACCTCTTCCACGAAGGTGACCAAACCGAAGTGGACATCGCGCTGTCTGAATCGCAAGATCTCTGCAAAATCCAGCGCTGACTGCTTCACCGCCTCGATCTCGTCGTTCATGCTGCCGCTCGTGTCCATCACGAATACGACGTCGATCGGGCGAGGACTCTCCATGCCCAGAAACTCGGCCAGCGGTGCCGCGAGACCGTCCTCGTAGACTTCGAAGCTCTCGCGTGGCAGTCCGCCGACGAGGCCGTCATCGGCGGCGCGCCGTGCTTGCACGAGCAGTTGGATCGACCCGTCGTGACGCACTCTCGACTGGTTGATGTCCGCGCGCAGCGCCTCCTGTGGCGTCGCTTGGAACCACCGCAGATCCGCGGCACGGCGGGCTGCGACGAGCGATGTCGCGTGCTCCGGGTAGGCTGCGGCGAACTCGTCGTAGGCTGCGATCGTATGAGCTGCCTGCGCAGCCTCCCATGCCCGCGCTACCTCCTTGGGGTAGGCCTGCTTTGCGAGTTCGCTGTCGGGGAAGCGGAGCCGCAGCGTCCGCCAGCTCTCGCTGTCGTCGGGGCGCTCCACCGCCACGGCCAACAGGTCGTAGGCCCGCTCCCTAGCGGTGGCGGCTCGTGCGCTCGCGGGGAACCGGTCGGCGAACGCTAGCCACGCATCGACCCGATTCGCAGCAGTGGCCTCCCGCCACTGAGGATCTTCCAGCTTGGCCCGAACCTCTGCCGCGCGGGCCCTTGCCTGGCTGACGAGCGCTTCGGAGTGCAGGCTCCCCTCGTAGAGCCGAACCAGATCGTCGAAGGCTTCGGGCGTCCCATCGCGCTCCGCGTGCTTCCACGCCAATGCAAGTTCGAGCTTGCGCGCCTCGGCTGCATACTTGCTCTCCGGGTACTCTCGGACGAAGGCACGCAAGGCCTCGGTCGTGCCTTCGTCACGGGCACGAAACAAGCTCAGCTCGGCGATGCGGTCTCGCGCTTCCGCCGAGTAGACGCCCTCCGGGAACTCCGCGAGGTAGGTCCGGTAGGCGTCCGGGGTGTCGTCGACTCGGGCTCCGCGCTCGAAGACCTGCCTGTCCAGCGCGGTTCGTGCCTCTGGTAACAGCGGATCCCCCGCGTGGGCAGCGACGAACGCGCGCAGAGCCTCTGGTCCCTGGTGTTCTGCGGCGCGCAGATCGGCCTCGGCAAAGAGCCTGATGACCTTGGCGCGCTCGGGAGAGTCCCCCGCCTCACGAAGATAACGCTCCGCATCGCTCCGTGCGGCCTGGTAGTCCCCGCGGTCAAGGTGGCCGCGGATCTCACCGACGACGCTGCCACAACCGACAAGCCCTACGAGCGTCAGTAGGAGGGCAACCGACATGGCGACCCAGCCCGCGCCTCCGGCACCACCGCTCATCGCGCGCGGACTCCTCACGGCTGGCAGACGGAGGCCCTCCGCTCGACCTCGCGGGCGACGTCTTGGAGGCCTTCGTCACGGTACGATTGGATCACCTGCCGGACCTTCACCTGGGACTGAAAGTACGCCGAGGCAGCCTGGTCGCGCATCTTCCGCATGCGGTCGATCAGTTCAGGCCTTCCCGAGGTTGCGGCCTCCTTCATCTTCTGTTGGGCGACGCCATAGTCCTCCCTCGCCCTCTCACACTGCTTGACGAGGGCGGGGTATTGGCGTCGAAGCTTGGTGATGTGCGCCTTCGCCGCCTTCTGGGCGCGCTCTCGCTCTCGCTGCTGTCGCTGCGCTTCGGCTTCCCGTTCGAGCCGCTGCACCTCCTCGACGATGGCCCTCGCCTCGATGTGGCCCGGCAAGATCGCGAGTGCTCTCGACGCGGTGAGCGCGGCTTCCTTGTGTTTGTGTCGCTTGAGCAGCGCGCGTGCGGATGCCGCGAGTTCGTCGGCCTCGACCTGCTTCTGCGCCAACTCGGCGGCCGCCCGGGCTTCCTCCTCATGCCGAACGCGCTCCGCTTCCACCCGCTCCTCCTCGGCCTTCTTGCGTCGAACCGCCTCCTCCAATCGCCCCTGAGCGGCCTTCAGCGACGCGACGTCAGCACCGAATGCTCCAAGCGGCTTGAGAGCCTCGCGAGCCTTGCCGTACTCACCGGCCTTGGTGAGTTCATCGATCGCGGCGATCTTGGGCTGGAGAAGCTGCTCCAGGGATTCTACGGACTCGGTGCAGCCAATGAGGTAGGCTTGCAACTGCTCCGCGGGGCGCAGCGTCGCTATTAACCCGTCCATGGTCCGAGCCACGGTGGGACTGCCGAACCCATAGCGAGTCCGCATCCGATCGAGGTCGTTGCCGCCCTCGGCACAGGTTGAGGCCGCCTTCACGCGGATCGCGATGCGTTTGGCGTCAGCAGTCGTGGCTCGCGCGGCCACCCTATCCAAGATGGGATGCTGCGGGAGTTGTCGGTCGAGTTGGGCGACGAGGTGATTGAGCGCCTCGTCCAGAGCCGCCTTCATGCGCGACTTCACCGAGTATGCCTGGGCGGCGGTTGGGTTCCGAGGCAACTCCTCGGCGGGGACCTCAAGGTGCGACGTGCCCTTCGCCTCGATCAGGAGGCGTTCGACGACGCGTCCCTCGCCGTCGAGGAGCAGCACGGAGACCCCCACCACAGCCGTCGCCATCCGGCCGTCATCCTCGATGCTCTTTTTCGAAATCTGGGGCCACACCACCAACTCGGCTTTCGCGAAGTCTTCCGAAGCGTGCATCGCGCTCTCCACATCCGGCACGACCCTGGACTCCCTGAAGATCGCGCCGAGATGGCTCGAGCACGCTTGACGCAGGCCCGCGCCGAGACGGAAGCTCATAGGTCTCTCGACCGGGTCCGCCTCCGCGAGTTGACGATACATGGCCTGGCTCTCGACGAGCTCCTGCTCCATCGTTGGCGGCAGTACGATCCCCGTTCGCAGACCGATCTGGGCCATGTTCTCCGGCGCGACGGCGCGCACGGTCGGCGTGTCAGCCACCGTGGGTGCACTCGCGCACCCAAGCACCACCATCGAGGTCAAAGCAGCTACGAACGCAAGATATCGGCGACGTGATTCTGATCGAGCAGGCGCGTCCTTCATCATTTTCGTCTCCACAGCAGAGTTTTTTGGCGTCAGCGGTGCGGGGGACTCCAGTTCCCACACTCCGCCGTAGGGCAGGTCTGGCGCCATGCGGCGCCGCTCGTTTCAGCTCGTTCTAGAGAGGATCTAGGGCATAGGTAAAAAACGTCTCCAGAGGCGGTGTCGAGCGCTTGGACGTCCCAGGCGCGGCGCACGGTAGCCGGGACGTCACTTGAGACTTGGCAACGGCTTCACCTCGCCCATGCGGCGCGACCTCGCGTCTACATCCGATTCCCTCTCCTGCCCTAAGGCCACTTAGCGGTATTCCCCGCACTTTTCGCCCAGGTCTCTCACCTTCGATTCGGACCGCAAGGTGCTCGGAAGCTCCTCGACAGCAGATGCACACTCGCCGAATCGCCCCATCCCGAAGAGCAGTACGGCGTGGTTGTACCGCGACCAGTCGCGCTCCTCGGCCGTGAGGCTCTTCTCCGCAAACAGGCTTTGAACCTTCGCGTCCGCAGCTTTGAGCTTCCTGCTATCGACGAGTGACACCATCTCGGCCGTGACCTTCTTGCCCCTGGGCGCCTCAAAACCGGAGTAGAACCGAAGTTTCACCTCCTCGGTGCGGGCAGCGATCTTCTCACTCAGCTCATCCACGACCTTGATGAGCGCCTCGTTGCAGAGTTCTTCACGTTCGGTGTCGGATGCCGCCGGCGGCTGGTCGCGCATCGTTGCAAAGAAGGAGGGTCCCTTCTGGGCATCAGCGGAGCCCGAGAAGACGACGCGGCCCGTACTCACCTGGGTGACGGTGAGGGTGAGCGCCACCCTACAGGACTCGCTCAGCGTATAGTTCGTCACCGGCTGCATGCGGGTGCACTCCTTTTTCGCGTTGCGCTGGACGCACTTTTTGCTCTCAACGCGCTCTACATCGCGTTTGAAGTCGTCAGGGCTGAGCCTGCCCGCGATGATGAACTCCGCGTCGGGCTGATGTTTCGTGAACGCGAAGTAGGAGGGTGTGCTGATGTTGCGCATGAGCCGCTGGGTGGCCCTCGATCCGCGCGCGCCCTGAATCGACGGAATGAGCACCTTGGGACTATCCCCGCGAAGAGCCTGGACCGGCGGCGGAGCAGTGATCCTCGTCACGACGGAGGTGCTCCCGCCGCACGCTCCCAAGGTGAGCGAGAGTAGGAGCAGAGCCAGGGGTACTCCATCGCCGCGACCAGGCCGTCTCGACAAAATCGACGCGCTCATCTGCAAACTCCTCCGGCGCTCGTACGCGAGGGCCGCGTTTGGGGGCGCCAACTGGAAGCTCATCCAGATCGCAGTTGGGCGCCTTGATGTCCTACCGCAGGCCGGGAGCCTCGCGGGTTGACGCAACGTCATTACTCGATCCGGATTGTCTTGAAAACCCCCTCAGAAG
>CAZNZH010000160.1:6164-9516 GCA_964577445.1 uncultured Myxococcales bacterium | reverse complement strand
CCCTGGATTTCGCCCACGACCCGTGGCTGGTCGAGCGCGTCACCGCCGCGGTCGCCGAGTGTGGCGTGGGCGCGGGCGCGAGCCGGCTCCTGCGGGGACACAGCGCGCTCTCGGCGGCCGTCGAGGCCAAGCTGGCGGCGTTTTCAGGCCGTGAGGCGGCGCTGCTCTTCCCGTCGGGCTACCAGGCCAACGCGACGGTGATTCCGGCGCTGGTGGGCCCCGGCGACGCGGTGTTCTCGGACGCCGCCAACCACGCCAGCATCATCGACGGCGCGCGGCTCTCCGGGGCCCGAAAGTGTGTCTTTTCACACACCGATCTCGGGGCGCTGGAGGCCGCCCTGGGCGCGGTGGGCGGTCGCCGCCGCCTCATCGTGGTCGAGAGCCTCTATTCAATGGATGGAGACCGGGCGCCCCTGGCCGCCATCTGCGCGCTCGCCGAGCGCTACGACGCGCTCGTCATGGTCGACGAGGCCCACGCCACGGGGCTCTTCGGAGCGCGGGGCTCGGGGCTGGTGGAGGCGGCCGGCCTCGGTGAGCGCGTCGCGTTCACGCTGCACACCGGCGGCAAGGCCCTGGGCGTCGGCGGGGCCTGGGTGGCGGGCGACGCGTAGCTTATCGCGCACATCGTCAATCACTGCCGCGGCTTCATCTACACGACGGCCCCGGTGACCCCCATCGTCGCGGGGCTGGACGCCGCGCTGGACCTGCTGGCGCGCAGCCCGGAGCGCGTGCTCCACGTCCACCGCATGGCCCGGAGGTTGCACGGGCGCCTGCGGGCGGCCGGCCTCGATCTCGGGCGGGCGCGCGACCACATCGTGCCGGTCATGGCTCAAACGCCCGCCCGCGCGGTCTGGTTGGCCGAGGCGCTGGCGGCTGACGGCTTCGACGTCCGGGCCGTGCGGCCGCCGACGGTGCCTGAGGGCGGCGCGCTGCTCCGGCTCTGCGTCCGGGCCAGCCTCGACGCGCAGACCGTCGACCGGCTCGCCGAGCGCGTCCTGGCCCACTTCGCGCGGGTGCCGGCGTGAGGGGCCTCTTCGTCGTCGGGACCGACACCGGCGTCGGGAAGACCATGGTCTGCGCGGCCCTGATGGCGGCGGGCGGTGCCGAGCTTCGCTACTGGAAGCCGGTGCAGACCGGTGTTGAGGACGACGACGACACCGAGACGGTCGGGCGCCTGGCGCTCTTTGGGGAGCCGGCCGGGGCTCGCCTCGTCGACCGGGGCGTCCGCCTGAGAGCGCCAGCGTCGCCGCACCACGCGGCCGCCCTCGAGGCGAAGGAGCTGACCCTGGAGCCGCTGCTGGCCATCGCGTCCGGGTTGACCGGCCCGACCGTGGTCGAAGGGGCCGGCGGGCTGCTGGTGCCGCTGTCGGCGCGCTTGCTCTTGCCGGATCTCATCGCGGCGCTGGACCTGCCCGTGCTGCTGGTGGCCTCCACCCGCCTGGGCGCCATCAACCACACGCTCTTGACCCTCGCGGAGCTGCGGCGGCGCGGGCTACGGACCCTCGGCGTCGCGCTGTCGGGAGCGCCCGACCCGTCGGTCAGCTCGGCCCTCGCCGACCACGCGGCCCAGGTCCCGATTCACTCGGTGCTGCCGATCGATTCGAGGGATCTCGACGCGCTGCGCGCGGCCGGCCGAGGCCTCCTCGCAGACCCGCGCCTGGCGACTCAACTGCGCGGCTGAAGCCCGGCCAACACGGCCTGCGCCTCGACCCGAAGCGCGTCGATGCGCTCGCGGACCAGCGCCATCAGGGCGTCCTTGGAGTCGACGTCGTAGCCGCTGGTGTCGATGGGCTCGCCCAGCACGACCGCGACGTCGTGGTTATCCACCCAGCTCCACCCTTTGGGGAGGACGTGCCGCGTGCCGGCTATCCCGACGGGGATGATGGGGACGTGCGCTCTGGCGGCCATCACGAAGGCGCCCTTTTTGAACGGCAGCAGCTCCGCGTGTTCGAAAGCGGCGCGCTGGCCCTCCGGGAAGACCAGCACGACCTTGCCCGCCCGGATGCCCTCGGCGGCGCGATCGATGCTGGCGAAGGCCTTGTCTCGCCGGCCGCGGTTGACCGGGACCATGCCCATCGCCCACATGGCCCAGCCGAAGACCGGGAAAAGGAAGAGCGTGTGCTTGGCCAAAAAGCGGATCGGCACCGGCGAGAGCAGCATCAGCGCGGGCGGGTCCATGTAGCTCTCGTGGTTGCTCATCACGATGGCGCCCTGGCCGGTGGCGAGGCGCTCCGCCCCGCGGACCTCGAAGCGCTGGCCGCCGCAACTGCGCAGGATGGCCCAGGACCAGAACCGAGCGATCGGCCACCACAGGCGGGCCTCGCGGTCGAAAATCGCGAGCACGGCGATGGTGGTGCCGCAGAGGATGCTCAGCACGACGAGCACGAGGACGGCGAAGACGGTGCGTGGGCGATGCATGGCGGTGGAGGCTAATCGAACCCGCGCGATTCGACCAACTCGGCGAGGGAGCCGATGGTCACGGGGCGGGCGGGGGCGCGGCCGGCGGCGCTCGGGGTGAAGTTGCACTGTCCGCGCGCCCGCGCTTTACTCGGGTCGAGGCTGTGAGCAGATTCTGCTCAGCGGAGGTCGCGCCGTGCTCCCCCGGGCTCTGGCGCGACCGTTGAGGGGCCCGACGGCGACCCCCGTCGGTTGAAGCAATCACCGTGCCGCGGGCGCCCAGAGGGCGAGACGCGCGGTCGTGCCATCCATGGCGAGGCGACATGATGAAGCATCGGATCGGATTTTCGATTCTGGCGGCGGTGGCGGTGTTGGCGCTGGCGAGCTGTAAGGACGGCCAGGGCATCTCCGTCGAAGGCGACACCGACGTGATCGCGGATGTCGATGCTGACTCCGGCGGTGAAGTCACTACGGACACGGACGCGACCCCGGATGCCGACGTGGACGCCGTGGCCGACGCCGACGCGGTCGCCGACGTGGACGCCGTGGCCGACGCCGACGCGGTCGCCGACGCCGACGCGGTAGCCGACGCCGACGCCCTGGCCGACGCCGACGCCGAGCTGCCCGACGGCGGCACCCCGTGCACGACCACCGCGGACTGCGCGGCGTCGGAGGACGGCGACGCCTGCAACGGCACCCTGATCTGTCAAGGCGATCTGTGCGTGCTCGACCCGACCACCGTCGTGACCTGTGACCAGACCGGGCTCGGCGCGTGCGAGGTCTCGGTCTGCGCCCCCGCCACGGGGGTGTGCGCTACGGTCCCGGTGGCCGACGGCGTGGCGTGTGACGACGGCGACCTCTGCACCAGCGCGGACGTCTGCGCGGCCGGGGTCTGCGCCGGCACCGCGAAGGACTGCTCGGACGGCGACCTCTGCACGGCGGACGCGTGCGGCGT
>CAZNZH010000160.1:0-6154 GCA_964577445.1 uncultured Myxococcales bacterium | reverse complement strand
ATCGAAGGCTGCACCGCGGCGTGCGGCGACGGCCTGTGCGACGACACCGAGAGCTGCTCGAGCTGCGCCGCCGACTGCGGCCCATGCCCCGTGACGAGCTGCGAGGGCGCGTGCGGGACGGCCACAGGGGCGTGCAGTTGCGACGAGCTGTGCTTCAGCTTCGGCGATTGCTGCGACGACATCTGCGATTTCTGTAGCGTCGAGTTCCCGGCGGCCGCGCCCAACGGCTGCGGCGAGTGCACGGGCTCCTGCGAAGGCAAGTCCTGCGGCGATGACGGCTGCGGCGGGAGCTGCGGAGCATGTGAGGCAGGCCAGATCTGCAACGACAGCTTCGTCTGCGAGGCCTGCGCGGCGAGCTGCGAGGGCAAGACCTGCGGCGACGACGGGTGCGGCGGGAGCTGCGGCGAGTGTGGGGCCGGAGAGCTCTGCGACGAGACCGGGCAGTGCCTGGGCGCCTCCTGCGAGGGCCTGTGCGGGACGGCCATCCCGGCGGCCAACGGCTGCTTCTGCGACGAGGGCTGCTTCGCGTTCGGCGACTGCTGCACGGACGTCTGCGACTTCTGCGAGGCCGAGCTGCCCGCCCCGGCGCCGGAGGGCTGCGGCGCGTGCGTGCCTGCGTGCACCGGCAAGACCTGCGGTGCCGACGGCTGCGGCGGCGACTGCGGCCAGTGCGGCCTGGGCGAGACCTGTAACGCGGGCGGAACCTGCGACCCCTGCGTGCCGAGCTGCGACGGCAAGCTGTGCGGCGGCGACGGCTGCGGCGGCTCCTGCGGCGACTGCGCGGACGGCGAGGCGTGCACGACCGCGGGCCAATGCCAGGTCCCGAGCGGCACGAGCTGCGCGGACTTCTGCGGCACCTACCTCGGCCAGACGGGCTGCAACTGCGATTCGCAGTGCTTCTCCTTCGGCGACTGCTGCGAAGACATCTGCACCGAGTGCGAGGCCACCTTCCCCGCGCCGGCGCCGGCCGGCTGCGGCGTCTGCGTGCCCGACTGCGAAGGCAAGGTCTGTGGCGGCGACGGCTGCGGGGGCTCCTGCGGCGTGTGCGCGGAGGGCGAGGGCTGCACCGCGACGGGCGAGGCCTGCGTGGCGGCGACCTGCGAAGGCATCTGCGGCGCCACGTCGCCGAGCGGCTGCTTTTGCGATGACGGCTGCTTCGGGTTCGGCGACTGCTGCGCGGACATCTGTGATTTCTGCGCGGCCGACTTCCCCGACCCGACGCCCGGCGGCTGCGGCGAGTGCATCCCGGCCTGCGACGGAAAGAACTGCGGCCCCGACGGCTGCGGGGGGCAGTGCGGGGAGTGCACGGGCGACGACGTCTGCACGAGCGCCGGCACCTGCCAGTTCATCGCGTGCTGCAGCGGCAACGACTGCTGCGGCGAGACCGGGACCCAGGGCTGCGGCGAGCCGCTGGTGCAAGCCTGCGTCTGCGCGGCGGACAGCTTCTGCTGCGCCGTGGAGTGGGACGCGAGCTGCGCCGCGGCGGCGATGGAGGGCTGCGCGGACGCCTGCAACTGCGTGGCGGATTGCACCGACAAGGCGTGCGGCGACGACGGCTGCTTCGGGTCCTGCGGCGAGTGCGGCGACGGCGAAGCCTGCCTGCCCGAAGGCACCTGCGTCGATGACCCGGCGCCGACGACCTGCGACGAGGCGCACGGATACGCCGGCTGCTGCGGCGTCGACGGCACCGTGTACTACGTCGAGGACGGCGAGGTCCTCAACATCCCGTGCGGGTTCGGTCAGTGCGGCTGGGACGAGGAAAACGGCTACTACGACTGCGGCCAGGTCGGCGAAGATCCCGCGGGCACCTTCCCCGCCATGTGCGGCGAGCCCAACCCGGACCCGTCGCTGTGTCAGCCCGACTGCGATGGCAAGGACTGCGGGCCCGACGGCCAGGGCGGCGTCTGCGGCGAGTGCGGCGAGGGCTCGACGTGCCTGCCCGAGGGCACCTGCTGCGTGCCGCTGTGCGACGGCAAGGACTGCGGCGACGACGGCTGCGGCGGCGAGTGCGGCGACTGCTCGGCCGGGACCGCGTGCGGCGACGACGGGCTCTGCGCGCCGGTGGCGTGCTGTCAGGGCAACGACTGCTGTGGCGCGACCGGCGCCCCGGGGTGCTCGGACCCGGTGATGCAGGGCTGCGTGTGCGCGGTCGACGGGTTCTGCTGCTCGACCGCCTGGGACAGCGTGTGCGCGGGCATCGCGACCGACGAGTGCGGGACGGCGTGCGACTGCGTGGCGGACTGCGCTGACAAGGAGTGCGGCGACGACGGGTGCTTCGGGGCTTGCGGCACCTGTGGCGATGGCGACCTGTGCGTCGCGGGCGGCACCTGCTGCACGCCTCAGTGCGACGGGAAGACGTGCGGCGACGACGGGTGCGGCGGGAGCTGCGGTGCTTGCGGCCTGGGCAGCGGCTGCGGCGACGCCGGCGTCTGCGAGCCGGTGGCGTGCTGCGAAGGCAACGACTGCTGCGCGGACAACGGGGCGCCCGGCTGCTCGGACCCGCTCATCGAGGCGTGCGTCTGCGGCGCCGACCCCTTCTGCTGCGACACGTCGTGGGACAGCATCTGCGCCGGCATCGCGAGCGATGAGTGCGCCGACTCGTGCAACTGCACCGCGGACTGCACCGGCAAGCAGTGCGGCGACGACGGCTGCGGCGGGAGCTGCGGGGTGTGCGACGGCGGGCTGTCCTGCGACGCGAACGGCGCCTGCGTGAGCTGCGTGCCCGACTGCGGGGGCAAGGAGTGCGGGGCTGACGGCTGCGGCGGGAGCTGCGGGGAGTGCGACGCGGGCGACGAGTGCAACGGGTTCGACCTTTGCGTCGTGGCCGGCACCTGCGAAGACGCCTGCGGCGGCCAGTCGCTGGCGGGCTGCGCCTGCGACAGCACCTGCTTCAGCTTCGGCGATTGCTGCGCGAACGTCTGCGAGTTCTGCCCGGGAGAGGCGCCCGGAGACGAATGCGGCGTCTGCGTGATCGACTGCGCTGGCAAGGCCTGCGGTGACGACGGGTGCGGCGGGAGCTGCGGCGACTGCGACGCAGGAGAGGTCTGCACCGGCGCTCAGACCTGCGAGACACCCGACGGGTCGTGCGAGGGCGACTGCGGCACCTTCTTCGGGGGGAGCCACTGCAACTGCGACGCCACCTGCTTTGGGTTCGGGGATTGCTGCGACGACGTCTGCACGTTCTGCGCGGCGGAGTTCCCAGACAGCGCGCCGGACGGCTGCGGCGTGTGCGTGCCGGACTGCGCCGGCAAGGACTGCGGCGACGACGGCTGCGGCGGGACCTGCGGGGCGTGCGATGGCACCGACGTCTGCGGCTCCGACGGGACCTGCGCGGCCTGCGTGCCGTCTTGCGGGGCTGCGGCGTGCGGCGACGACGGCTGTGGCGGCCTTTGCGGCACCTGCGACGCCGGGGAGAGCTGCGTCTCCGGCGTCTGTGAGTCCGCGTCGTGCGAAGGGAGCTGCGGGCTGCTGGCCGCCTCCGGGTGCGGCTGCGACGACCTCTGCTTCGCCGTCGGCGACTGCTGCGACGACATCTGCACCTTCTGCCCGACCCAAGCGCCCGGCGACGAGTGCGGCGCGTGCGTGCCCGCGTGTGACGGCAAGACCTGCGGCGACGACGGCTGCGGCTCGACCTGCGGCGACTGTGCCTTGGCCGAGACCTGCGGCATGGCCGGCACCTGCGAAGTGGTCGAATGCTGCAAGGACAACGACTGCTGCACCGACACCGGCACGCCCGGCTGCACCGACGCCGGCCTCGAGGCGTGCGTGTGCGCGCTCGACCCCTTCTGCTGCGACGTGAACTGGGACGATGTCTGCGCGTCGTCGGCGGTCAATGACTGCTCCGACCAGTGCAGCGGCCCCTGCGTGCCGGCGTGCGACGGAAAGAGCTGTGGCGACGACGGCTGCGGCGGCGTCTGTGGCACCTGCGAGGCCGATCAGGAGTGCGTCGCCGGGACCTGTGAGCTGGTAGGCTGCGGCGACGCCACCTGCGACTTCGACGAGAACTGCTCGAACTGCGCGGCCGATTGCGGCGCGTGCAGCGGCGAGTGCTGCGCGGCCCACGGGACGCCGGGCTGCGATGACGCCGCCGTCTCGGCCTGCGTGTGCGCCCTCGACGCCTTCTGCTGCACCGACGCCTGGGACCCGACCTGCGTGGTCGTGGCCGAGAACAACTGCGCGCTCGACTGCAGCGCGATGACGTGCGGCGACGCGACGTGCAGCCCAAGCGAGGACTGCGTCACCTGCCCCGACGACTGCGGGTTCTGCGCCCCGACGCCGGGCGACCTGGTGATCACCGAGATCCTACAGACGCCGACATTGGCATCGCAGGTCACCGAGTGGTTCGAGGTGCTCAACATCTCGACCAGCCCGCTCAACCTCGCGGGCATGATCGTGAAGGACAAGGGGGTCGATTCGGTCACCGTGCCCACCGCGAACCCCGTGGTCATCAACCCGGACCAGTATCTGGTCATCGGGCGCACGACCAACATCGGCGGCGGTTTGCTGTCGGATATTGGGCTGGGCAACAAGTTCTTCTTGGCTGCGGCGGACTCGATCCTCTTAGTGATGAACGGCGAGACCATCGACGAGGTGACCTACAGCACAGCGCTCGGGTTCCCCACGCCGAGCGGCACGTCCATGGGCCTCGACCCGAAGTCGATCTTCGGCAACAACAACCTCGGCGCCAACTGGTGCATCAGCCAGAAGGTGTACGGGAGCGGGCCGGACTTCGGCACGCCCCGGGCCGGAAACGAGCCCTGCTCGCAGTTGGCCGCCTGCACCATGGACTTCGAGGGTGCGAACTGCCCGACCTCCAAGCTGGTGTGTGGCTCAAGCTCGGTGGGCGGCTCATGCGCGGTCGCGGTGCCGCCGACCTGCGCGCCGAGCGGCCTGGGGCTGAGCGCGTTCAAGGTCGTCTCCGGGGCGCCCGCCAACCTGACCTTCGTGGACGCGGTCCGCTCGGTGACGGTCTCCTTCGCGAGCGCCGACGCGGTGGCGGGCACGATGGTGTTCCGCAACTTCCTGGGCGGCCCGGTGGCCACGATGACCACGGGCGGATCTTGCGCCGCAGGGCTCGTGACCGCGCAGACCATGGTCTTCAGCGAGCCGGTCTACGGCCTGACGATCACCGCCGGCCCGGGCAGCGCGGGCGTGTGGGTTGACGGCCTGCAGATCAACGCCCCGTGAGCTTGGCAGGTGCTCCCATAGTCCCGCGACGCGTGGCTGGCTCATGTCTTTTCAGGAACTTGCGCGCTTCGGCCATCGGCGCTCGGCAAGCACCTCCGCTCGTAAGCCCATGAAACAACATCACTTTCGCCATGCTCGACCCGGAAATGGGGACACCCTCGTACGCTGGCGACGTGTGGTCGCGACCGTGCTGGTCGGCCTGCTGTCAGCGCTGCCGCTGCTGGGCTGCGACTCCGCCACCGAGCCGGCCACCCAAAGGGGCGCGGTGACGTTGCTAGCCGAGGAGGGGGTCGACTTCGCGACCGGCCAGGTTCTGCGGCCCGGCAACTACCAGAACAGCGACCTCTTCGTGACCGCCAATGGAGGCTCGTTTCGCATGTCGCCGGGCGGCCCGGACCCGACGCGGGTCCGCGACGTCCGCTGGATCAAAACCGGCGGCGGAATGCTCATGACCTTCGACAGCCTCGCGGAGGTCCCCGAGACGCTGCCCACCCCTGACGCGGGGTCTCCCTTGCCGACCGCGAAGGAGCACATCGGCTTCGTCGTGCAGGACATGCGGGGCGGGTTCGCGAAGGGCTGGGTTGAGACGCTGCGCCCGGACAGCATCACGATTCAGTACGCGCCCCTCGGGGTGTCAACGCCTTGACGCGCTTCCGACCGCCGGTGCCAGGCGGCTGACGATCGCGGGGTAGGCAGACTTTGCCGGGTGCCGCCGGCGGCGCCTCGCAGGGCTCGCTGGACCTGAGCCGGCATGGGCGCTGCGCCCGCTGGCACGCCCGTTGCAGCACATGGCGCTGGACCCCCGTCGATCGAGGTCAGCGCCATGCACACTCGCCGCAAATCACGCCCCCGGACAGGCCTGCCCGTCTGGATCGTGCTCGCCAGCGGATTTCTATGCGGAGCGGCCTTCGCCGCCCAACCTCAGACGAGGACCCCCGCGAGCGGAGCGGCCTGGGCGCCCGAGTCG
>CAZNZH010000159.1:0-9517 GCA_964577445.1 uncultured Myxococcales bacterium | reverse complement strand
TCAGCGCGTTCGATGAGGTCGCCAACCTGGCAGCCGCAAGGCTCGTAAGGATTTGCCGGGGAGCCGTGAGGACCTGGGCCCTGGGGCGGTGGGACGCGGGCGATGGTTTGGGCCGGCAGCTCGGGCGGAGGGGGGCGGGGTCGCTGCGACAATTTGCCGCATTCCCTGTGGGGGCTTGGGTTGATACCTGTGCCGCGGTCGCTGATGACCCCCTGCCACCTTACGAGGTCCCCATGGCCGCCCGATCCCTCGCCCTTGTCCTGATGTCCGTTCTGCTCGCTGCCGTGGTTTTCGGGTGTGACGATGGGGACGGCGGGGGGCCGGCTGCGGGGCAGCTCGTGCTCGCGCTCTCCTGGGACCCCGCGCCTCCCACCACCGGTCAGAACCGCCTCACGATCACCGTCACCCACACGGACGGCTCCCCCGCCCCGGGCGCCAGCCTCACCGTGGACCCGCAGATGCCCGCCATGGGCCACGGCTCCAGCGAGACGCCGGTCATCACCGAGGTGGAGCCGGGCGTGTACGAGGCCTTCCCGGTGACCTTCCAGATGCCCGGCGAGTGGACCCTGAGCGTCACGGCCACCCACGGCACCATGAGCGGCAGCACCACCGCGTCCATGAACGTCGGGGGCTCGATGGGCAGGATGTGATTGGGCCTGGTCCCACCGCCTCAGCGCGGGTCTGGCCAAGGCCGCCGGGTCAGGGCGGGCGTCGCGCGACGACGGCCGCGCCTCCCCGCCTCCGCGCCGTGACGGTCGCCGTGCTCCTGGTCGCCCTCACCGCCCCCAGCGCCGCCCGCGCCGCCGCCTGCTGCATGTCCGCCTCCGCCATCGGCGTCGGCCGCCTGCGCATCTGGGAGCGCTTCGCCGTCGGCCTGTCGCTCTCCGCGGAGACCGGCTTCGGCCACTGGGACGCGGACGGCGACTGGACACGCTGGGGCGATGGCTACTCCGAGCAGGTCTACTCCGCCCGCCTCTGGGGCCTCGTCGGCTTCGGCCGCCGCACATCCGTGTGGCTTCAGGCCCCGGTCCTGTTGAACCACCGCTCGACCGGCGCCCTGTCTCAGACCGGCGGCGGCTTCGGCGACCTCAACCTGGGCGTCCGCTACGAGGTGCTCTCCGTCGGCGAGATCCGCGAGCTTCCCGCCATCGCGCTCACCGCCGGCATCATCCTGCCCACCGGTCGCGCCACGGACGCCGCCACCACCACCCTCGGCGTCGACGCCACCGGCCGCGGCGCCACCGCCCTCACCGCCGGGCTCAGCCTCGAGCTCACCCGCCTGCCGCTCTTCGTCCGCTTCGACACCGCCGCCACCGTCCCGCTGCCCACCGGCCTGCGCGGCGACGGCCCCCGTGAGCGCCTCGGCACCGAGGTCGAGATCGCCCTCATCGGCGGCGCCGAGGTCCACCGCGGCGTCGTCCTCAGCCTGCGCGCCCACGCCATGTGGCAGCGCCCCGCCCACCGAAACGGGGAGGCGCTGCCCCGCTCCAACCCCCGCGAGGTGGGCCTCACGCTGGCCGGCTCCGTCGAGCTGACCCCCCACTGGACCGCCCAGGCCAGCCTGGCCCAGACCCTGCTCGGCGACCGCCTCGGCGCGAACCGCACGGGCCGCCTCGTCGCCACCCTCGGCCTCCGCTATGGGGGATTCTGATGCGCCCGCTCCTGCCGCTGCTCCTGGTCCTGCTCGGCGCCTGCGCGTCCGTCGGCCCCGCCCCCGACCGCCTCTCCGCTGAGGACCCCGCCCTCGCCGGCGCCCTGGCGCTCAACGCGACCACCCCCGCCGAGCTCCCGCGCCTCATCGCCTCCCACGAGGCCACCGTGCTCGTCTGGTGGGCCACCGCCTGCCCCTGCGTGCGCCGCTACCACGCCCGCATCGAGGCCGTCGCCGCGACCTGGACCCCCCGCGGCGTCGCGGTGGTCGCGGTCTCCTCCAACGCCGCCGACTCGCCCGAGATCCTCCGCGCGGCCGCCGCCGCGCGCGCCCTCAGCCTGCCCCTGGTCCGGGACCCGGGCGGGGCGCTCGCCTTGAGCCTCCGCGTGGTCAGCACGCCATCGGTGGTGGTGCTCGACCGCGAAGGCCGGGTGCGCTTCCACGGCTGGATCGACAACGAGCGCGAGCCGGGCACTCGCGGCCGGCAGGCCTGGCTGGACGACGCCCTCGAGGCGGTGCTGGCCGGGCGCGAGGTCCCCGTCGCCCGCTCACCCGCCTGGGGCTGCACGATCACCCGCAGCCTCGGCGGCGGCGGGCGCTGCATCGCCGCGCCGGCTCCCGATGGGCACTAGCCGGCCCACGGCGAGCGTGACCTGCCAAGGGACGGCCATGGCGAGCGCGGCGCGGGGACCGGGCCGCCGAAGGTCGCGATCGCTTCATCGGGGGCCGAGGTCACGGAGGGATCACGGGCGGTCCGCTTCTCGGCCACTTCCTTGGCCCCATGCGTCAGCCAGTCGGCTGATCTTCTGGATGTCCGCGGCCTGGGTGCCTTTGTGGCCGCCGCACAGCGCCGTAAATGGAAAAGTGAGGATATCTGACCCCAAGCCCCTCAGTCCGCCGGCAAGAACCCCAGGAAGCTCTCTCCGACGTCGTCGACCGGGGTGATCGCGCTGGGGGGCGCAGCCGCGTTCGCGGGATTTAGAGAGACGAGATAAAGGCTGTGGTCGGCGCCGTGGGTGCTCTCGACGACCGCGTACGGGGCGGCGGGGGCCAGGCTGACCAGGCGGCTCATCAGGAAGCCCTCGGGAAGCAGCGGTGTGCCCTCGGCGGCGTCCGCGGCGGCGTCGACCACGAAGAGCGCGCCCTGGCCCTTCCAACTGGAGGGCTCGATGCGCGTGAAGACGATCTGCTGGCCGTCGGAGGTCCAGAACGCGCTGCCAAGCGGCCGAGGATCGGCCTTCACGACCGTGCGCTGAGACCCGGCTTCCCCGATGACGGAGATGACCACGGCGCCCTCCTCTTGCAGCAGCAGGCGCTCGCCGCCCGGGCCCGGGCGGGTGCTCAGCGCCATGGTCGCGCTCCCGAGCCGGCGGGGCGAGCCGGCCTCCGAGCCGTCGATCAGGGCCGTGTGCAGCCCCCCCGGGCCGACCAGCAAGGCGTGCTGTCCGTCGGGGCTGGACACCGGGCCCGGCAGGGCGCCGCCGCTCAGCCCATCGGAGTAGGGGCCGACCTGCCAGGGGAGGAATCCCGGAGGCGCCAGCGCGTAGGGCGCGCCCGTCTGGCCGCCGTTGGCGAGACCGGTGGCCGCCGCCAGCATCAGGTCGGGGTGAGGCACCGCCGTGGCCTCGATCGAGTGCACGGTGAGGACGTGTCCTCCGGTCTCTGTGGCCCGCAGGCCCATGAGCCAGCCCGGCAGGTCGGCGGCCACCTTCACGGGCGCGTCCTTACCGCTGCCGTCAAGCGGCGCCTGGACGATCCCCGCCTGGAACGCGACCAGCACCCGGTCCAATCCCGGCAGCACTGCGATGTGGCTGACCGCCCCGCCGGTCGTCAGGACCAGCGTCTCCTCCCCGTCGCCATCCACCGGGGCGGACCAGACGCCCGACCCCCGCGCGAACACCACCCGACCGCGTGCGGGATCGGCCGTGAAGGGCCCCGCCGTGTCCGCCGCCACGGTGATGCCCTCGCCGCCTCCCGACCCGTCCAGGGGATACGAGAGGATGCGCGCGTCGACCCGCCGCAGGTAGTGGCCGGCAGCGACCAGCGGCCGCTCGCTCCACCCGTCCGTCCACGGGTCGGGCGCGGCGCCGTTCCGCATGACCAGGGCGGCTTTGGGCGCGTCACCAGGCGCGGTCGAGGCGGGCGCGGTCGAGGCGGCGTACAACCCGGGCTCGGGACTCTCGCACGCGAAGGCTACGTAGCGGCCCTCGTCGACCAGATGCGGGCTCAGCACCTCGCTGGCGTGCCAGCCGCTCAGCGCGCGCACGTGGCCCTCGAGATCGGCCGCAAACACGGCGCCCTCCGTCACGGGCTCGTGGAACAGGATCCCCTTGGCCGACAGCAGGTCGCGGTACCAGGGTGATTTCACTTCGACCGCGTCGCCGCCGTCGATGGGGACGACCCAGCCCCGGAAGCCGAGCGGCGTGCTGGCGTCGTAGAGCACGTGCTCCCCATCGGCGCTCAGCACCGGCCACGGAGTCCCGTGGTTCACCACGTCCGGGACCAGCGCCAGCACCGTCGGCTCGACCGGCGGCCCGGTGGTGGCGTACCTCAGCACCGCGCCGCCATCGTGCGACCCCACCAGCGGCCCCGCGGCCGCCATGAAGTCGGTGACGTGCAGCGCCTGCGACCCCCAGGGCGTGACCCGCGGATCGGCTCCGGGCGCGTGGCCGGCAGCGGGCGCCACGAACGCGGCCGACTGCCCCGCGGCGTTCTTCGCCGTCCAGGCCACGGCGGTGCCGTCCCGAGCCATGGTGGGCTCGAGGCCCCTGGCCGGCGTCGGGGTGAGCATCCGCGGCGCGAGGGCCTCGCTGCCGTCGGTGGCCACCGAGACCAGGTCCCGGGTGTCCAGCCAGGTCACTCGCAGCTCGGCGACCATCCGCAGGCCGTCCTGGGTGGCGCCCACGAAGCCGGCGATCTTGTCGGGCGGGGTCAACACCACCGGCGGTGCCCCACCAAGCCCATCGACGGCGTGCAGCCGGTCATCGGGCCCGGCCACCACCATGCGCCCGTCCGCCAGCACCCCGGCGACCCACTGCGCAGGCCCCACGGCGGTCTGCAGCAGCGTCGCCGCGCCCGCCCCCTCCGCGGTGACGTCCGCGACGTACGCCCTGCGGCCGGAGCCCGAGCTGGTCGGCCGCTGCACCCAGGCCAGCCGGCCACTCTCTCCGACCCAGCGCAGCCCGTCGATCTCGTAGCCGCTGGGGGCGGTCACCACGTGGAGCGGCGCCTCCGCGTCCGACCCGTCCAAGCGCGCCGCGAAGAGCTGGTTGCCGTTCACATAGGCCATCCAGCCGACCCGGTACGCGCGCTCCAGCGCGTGGAGCTGCGCGGCATCAGCGACCTTGACCGGGCTGTCGGCGCTCTGGCCGTCGGCCCCCAGCGCGAACAGGGTCGCGCCGCCCGTCCCAGAGCTGGACAGTGTCGCGAGCGGGTAGAAGACCACCACGACCGTCGAGCCGTCGGGCGTGATCTCCGGGTAGCTCACCTCGCCTTCCCCCATGCCGTAGCCCGCCCCGCGTCGGGGCCCCAGGCGGATCACCGGCCCGGGGCCCTCGGGGCCAACCGGCACCAGCCAGGGCGTCGAGACCCCGCGCGTGGCGGCGTAGGCCAGCTCGGTGCCCCCCGGTGGGCCGCTCGCCGGGCCGCTGCTGTCCGCGTCCGGGGCCAGGGTGTCCTCCTCCACCGGCGTCGGCGGGCCCGCGTCGAGCGTCGGCCCCGCGCCGGGGTCGGCGCACGCGACCGGAAGCAGCAGCCCGATCAGGAGGAGACGACGCGTCATGGGTTGACCTCTCGCGGGCGCTCGGGCTCGCGGTACAGCACCAGCCGCCGGGCCGGCACCTCAAGGTACCGGACGGAGGGCTCCGTCGCGACGTCCGAGCGCTCGCGGCGGCGCAGGTCCGACCGGAGCGCGGCAGTGGCGAAGGGGCGGGGCGGACGGCGCTGCGGGTCCGGGGCCTGGGGACGCCAGCGGTCGTGGTGCGCGACCGCGAAGGCCCGGTGCGCTTCCACCGGTGGATCCACGACGAGCGCGAGCCGGGCACTCGCGGCCCGTCGACAACGACGACCGCTACGGCGCGCGTGTGGCGATCACGGGCGTCGCAGCTTCCCGGCCACGCTGCGGGCGAGGGCCAGCGACTCGACGGGGCAGGGCAGGTGGAGGGTGTGGTCGACCTCGCTGGACTCGCCCTCGGCGACGTAGCGCACCACCAGGCCTGGGGGCTCTTCGACCGCGATGGCGTCGACCAGCCGCACGGCGAACCCCCGCCACTGAAAGAGCACGCCGTTTATCATGGCGCAGCGGTAGCCGATGACCACCGGGACGGGGCCGAAGCCGCGGTGGTTCAGGCCGCGGTCCGTCACGCGATGGAGCAGGTGTGCCGAGCCCAGCGCCACGACCAGCGTGATGGCCGTCGCGACTGCGGCTTCAGTCCACGCCTCGTCGGCTGCGAAGAGGCTTATCGTCGTCACGCCGGCCAGCGCCAGCGATCCGCCCAGCACCCACGGCAGCGCGCGCGCCTTCTTCCGCTGCTCGGTGGCCCAGCCCTCGAACTGCCGCCCCGAGATCTCCCAGCGCGCCAGCTCCTCGCCCCGCCGGAAGGACTCCAGCTCGCTCTCGATGCCGCGCCCCATGAACGCGAACGCGATCCATAAGATGACGCCCACCGTCGCCACCAGCACGCCCAACCCGACGAAAAGAGCAGTCGACGCCTGGGGAATCGCGGCCGGCACGCACGCGAAGGCCACCCCGGCGAGCGTCGCGTGACGCGCCGTTTTCGCCCACGCGCGGTAGGGGTTTGGGAAGGCGTTGTCGGCGGCGTCCATCGCCGGAGCTTACATCGCCCGCCGCCCTCGCCCAACCGCACCGGCTCGGCCCCGCCCGGACGCTGCGGCTAACTCCCGAGGTCTGAGCGCTGGATGCGGACGGCGCCGCGCGCGCTGGCGACGGCGCGGACGCGGTCGGCGGTGGCGTCGTCGTATGTCGCCACGGCGAGCAAGGTGTGGCGTCTCGGGGTGGCCGCGGCGTGCTCCTTCAGCTCCCGGCTCGCGTTCGCCGAGGCCACCAGCGCCCCGAAGAGCGCCGCGTAGACGAAGCCCGCGCCGGCGCCGAGCAGCATGGCTGAGAGCCAGCCGGCGGGGACCAATCCGAAGGGCCAGGCCAGCCCGAGGCCGATGAGGGCGCCGACGACCGCGCCGAGCAGCCCGGCGGACAGCGCCCCGCGCCTCGCCGACGTGTTCGGCGTCGACAGCGCCTCCACTTCGTACTCGGGTGGATGGTCGATGAGGTCCAGCTCGACATTCCAGCTCGGCGCCGCCGCGAGCTCGTCGCGCAGGTCTTCCGCTGCCTTGTGCGACGTGAACTCGGCGTAGATCACTTGCTTCATGGCGGAGCCTCCGCGCGTGTGGTCGCGTGGGGCGACCACACGCCGAGGAGTTAGCAATTTCAGTGCCAAACACCTTCGCTCCACCCTTCGCGCCGGAAGCGGGCCGCGCGGCTCGCCCCGCTGGGGCAGGTTGCCCGGTCGGCGGGGCAGGACTCCGCGAATCCCGCGATGGATAGAGGGCGAACGCGAAATCGTCGGACGGCGGGAATACGGCCCCCGGCACACGGTGTTGGTTGCCTCTTCGCGCCAGCGCATCGGCCGCGTCCACTTCGGAAGGGGCGTGAGGTTGCGACCCCGGGGACGAGCCCTCGCCCCCCGCGGACATGACAGGCGGCGCACCGCGGCGCACCTCCGCCGCCCACGTCGGAGAATCTCTCGATGAGCGCACCGCGCGTGTCCGTCGCCGGCCGTTCGAGCCGGGTGTCGTCCGGGTTCCTTCCTGAAGTCACGGGTACCTTGCTGGCTCTCGCGCTGCCGGCCGGGCTCTTCGTGCTCACCACCATGCTCGCCGCGCGCTCCATGGGGTGGGCCGCGCTGCTCGCCGCCGCGCTCGCGGGCGCCATCGCGTTTTTGGGGCTGCCGCGGCTGCGGCACCGGGTGCGCCACAACGCCGCCGTGTTCGCCACGCTGGAGGCCTACGACCGGATGATGGGCTATCTGCGGCCCTTTGCCGTGCTCCTCGGGCTCGTCGTGCTCTGGGAGGCCTCGTCCGCTGCGCTAGGGATCGACAGCGGCTACGGGGCCGCGCGCTCGGCCATACGCATGATCGCCTTGGTGGCCCTAAGCCTCGCCGTCCTGGCCGACCTGCTGGTCGCCTACATCATCTTCACTCGCCGCGGCGGTCGCCCCGCCATGCGCACGGTCCAAGCTGTCCTGGGCGTCGCGGTCCTCGTGGCCGCCGGCGCGAGCTGGCGCCCCGTCCAAGCTCGCGTCGCGCGCCTCGACGACGCCGCTCCAAGCCTCGCGTCCGCCGCCGCCAGCGCCGCCGCTGGCGAGTTCGCGTCGGTCCTGCTTGTCGCCGCCTGGGTTTGGGCGCTCCCTCGCGAGGCCGCTGCCCTCGCCGTCACCCGCTCTGGCCCTCGGTTCGCCGTCAGCCGCGCCGGCCACCTCGCCCTCCACGCCGAGCGCGGCGCCCCGCCCCTGGTCCGCGCCCGTGGCGGCGCCCGCGTCCTCGCCTTCGACGCCTCCGACAGCCTCTTGTTGGCCGACCGCCCCTACGGCGTGCTGGCCATTCACGACGCGGACAGCGGCCTCCTCGTCCAGCGCTTCGCCGACGCCCGCGCCCCCATCGCGGCCGCCGCCAGCAGCCACAACGGGCGCCTCGTCGCCGCCGTCGACGAAGACCGCCGCTTGCACGTCTGGGAGCTCGAGACCGGGCGCCACCTCGTCGAGATCCCCACCGGCTGCGCCTTCGCGACCTCCCTCGCGTTCACGCCCGACGACGCGCAGGTCGTCGTGCTCAACCACGCCGGGCACGTCGTCCACTGCTCGATCGCCGCTGGCAAGGTCGCCAGCCAGGTCGAGCCACGCCGCTACCTCGCCGCAGCCCACACCCTCACCGGCGCGGCGCTGCGCCCGGACGGCCGCGCCTTCGCTGGGGCGCTCACCGGCCTCGCCGACACCACGCGCCCGGTGACGGTGTACGCGCTGAGCGGCGCGCTGCCGACGCCGACCTTGACCTGCGAGGCGCCCGACGCCGTGCGGCTCATCGCGTGGAGCGGCGACGGCCAGCGCCTCGCCGCCAGCACGCTCGATCGCCGAGTCCTGGTCTGGGACGCCGCTGACGGCGCCACCCTGCTCGAGCAGCCGCCCGAGCGCGGCGACACCATCGGCGCCGTCGCCCTCAACCACGACGGCACGCGCCTCGCCGTCGCCGGCCGGGGCGAGGTGCGCTTCAGCGACGTGTAGGGCTGCCAAAAAACACAGCCGCCACCTGACGAATCGGAGCACCGGGCCCCGCGCTCGGTGCTCCGACGCGCCAGCCAGCTCAGAGCCGCTACTTCGCCGTGGGGGGGCGCGGTGGGCTGGAGCCGCTCCCGGGGCCCGGTTGAGATAGAGAGCACGTCCCAATCGCCGTGAGGTTCAACGCAGCGGGGAGCCAGGCGGCCTGGGGCTCAAACCGGCGGCGAGGTCAGAACTCGGAGCCGTGGTCCGAGAGGCGACACCGGAGCGAATGCCTGGCGCACGCCTCGGCGATGGCGCCAAAGACGCGCCCGATCGCGTCGCTGTCGAGGATGCTCGGAAACACCCACTCCATCACGAAGCGCTCAGGACCGTGAAACTCGCTGACAAAGATGTCTTGGGAGTTGTCTTGGGTGTCGATGCGTCGCAGAAAGCTCGGCATGAGCGCGTTGCACAACGCGTGCATGGTCGCGATGGCCTCGGCGTTGGGTAGCGAGTCCGTCTCGAAGTCGAGCACGGTCAGCGCGTCTTCAGACTCGACCCATTCGGGCGCTTGCATCAGATGGCTCCGGTGTCATGG